>JAHIVS010000707.1 GCA_018816605.1 Pseudomonadota bacterium | reverse complement strand
TCTAATAAATCAGCGTTAAGATTAGCATTTAGAGTCGTTGATGTTGCAGAATAAGGAGCTGTTCCTGTGGCTACATTGGAGATAAATCTACTTCCTCTTGCTATCGCCGAGCCTGCCTCTCCTAAGTAAACATCTGTTACACTCGTATTTCCTAATGTAGCTGTATTACTTCCATTTCCGATAGCCGAGCGACCGATTACGATTTGGTTTGATTCTCCATTAGCGTTTGACCTTGCGCCTGATCCTATCAAAATTGAATCTGTTACATTAGTTAAGCTACTCCCTACTCTATTTTGAATCCCAGCAGCTTTTCCAATGAAAATACTATTTGTCCCGGTTGTTATTGAATTTGCTGCCGATACTCCGATGCTTACTATACCTCCAGTATTAACATTCACAAAAAGTGAGTATTTCCCAATAGCAATATTATCTCTATAATTATAATCATCAACCGCCCCAGCTCCTTCTCCTATAAAAACGCTATTACCAGTATTCAATACACTTAATCTACCTCTTAAAATAACTGCCCCTTTGACGGAATGAGAAGTTGATAAAAGTTCTAAGTTTTCAGAGGCTCCTGTACCTCCATAGATAACCTGCCCTCCAGAACGTCCTGCTAACAAAGCATACTGGGTATGATCATCATTAGTTAAATTAGTTAATCCACTATGGGGTCTTGTGGTTATATCTGCTAAAGAAGAAGTCGTCTTATCTATCTGTGCCCAAGTATAATCATTTGCCACGGCTGCTACTGCCCCTGTTCTTCCAAATACACTCAATACAGTATCTGTAGGGGTTAATAATTCAGACCAATCTGTCATATCCCCTACACTACCTCCATTTTGAATATAGCTCTTACTTAAATCAGTTCGTATTGCTACATCTCCTTCCTGTGCAGTTAATGCTAATTGAGCTACTTCCGAGGCTACTACAAATGTTTCTGTAATAGCCAATGCAGGAAGCTGAGCTGTAGGAACTTTTCCATTAGCATCTAATTCCGCCAATCCACTTACAGCTCCTTTTAGATTTATAAAAGTTTGCACATTTGTAGTTAGGTTTGAAAGATATCCTAATTCAGCAGCAGATACTGCAGATACAGCGACCTTACCGTTAACATCCGAAACTAAGGCTTTGCTAGCAGTCAAATCAGAACTCAATATAGATGTGGCAGCGCCGGTAATTGCTGCCTGCTTGGCGTCCCAACTACTTATTTGGGTATCAGACACAAATCGATTAGTTTCCGTATCGTTAATGTTATCGGTAGTGATTGTAATGTTCCCATCCACTTGTTCTATTTCATTTACAGAAACCGGCAATCCAGGAATCCCTTGCTCTCCCTGTGGACCCGGTACATATACAGCCACTTGCTGCGGCGTTTGTTCTATTACTTGTACTACTGTCATATCAATTGTGTTAATTGTGGTACAACTTCCATATCCCCTTCAATGATAGTGGTTATATCTTCTACATCAGAATCATCTGTAAACATAACCACTGTAAAATAATATAACAAAATCGGACGCACGCCTACTGATAAAATAGGAATATTAGCCATTTCATCTGCTGTTTTATAGAAACGAACAGTGGTTAATGTTGTGCTCACTATTGTTTTCTGAATGGAATTATCGTCTTCTGAGAAAGTTAAAACAGGTTCAGAATCTTTATCCTTCCTTACTTGACATCTCAATGTTTTCCCAGTTAAATCTATCCCTGAAATCTGAAAAGTAACGTCGAACAAATCTCCAACGAAAACATTTCTGAACCTTAACCTTCCTACTTCTATTGCTGGCATATTTAATTCCTCCTTTTTTACCTATCATATCCTTTTATAGCTTGGATGCTAACCGTTTTTCCTCCTAAGGCAGCTAATTTCCCGGTGGTATCCATTGTAACTGCCATCTGTCCATAGGAACTAGCACTCAACCCCATTCCATAAGTTCCGGTGTATTCAATGGACGCTCCTCCTGCTCCTTCTTTACTTGCCATCCTTTCTCTTGTGACCGAAATTAAATGTGCCGCTACATATCTTTCTAATTCTTTATGTAAGGCAGCAGAAATAGTAGCCGTGCCTAAAGCAGAAGTTACCATAGCAGAGGCTCCTGTTATGAAAGATGTAATAACTACGTCGGATAACGATGAATCATCTAAAATTGATTTAACTTCATCTACTGTTACAAGTGCCATATCTAATTCCTCCTACTTTTCTTTAACAAAGGTTCCATAATATTTGGTATCTCTGGATTCCATTCCAACCCTAACCATTCTAATGTTTCGTGTATTTGAAGGTAGTCCCCGGTTACCATTCTTTCCGGCCATACGGTTTTACAATTAACGCCTTGGGTAATCATACTTACCCAAGCTTCTTCGTATTTATGAATCCACCACAACCAAGCCTCCTCCTCAGTTTTGGTTTCAATTAATTTTCTATTTGATTCTTGCTTAAACAAAGTCATGTACGCTGTTTTTACACAAGAATTTACAATATCTGCAGAACGTCTCCTTACAATTATCCAGCGAGCATCCGGAAAAGCTTCATTCCAAGTCTGCCACATCTGAGTAAGCCAAGCGCCTTTTATCATCCACTGCCGTTCAATTGCTTCTCCATTGAAAGAGGTTAATACTTTTTCTTTCCAATCTTGGTTTACTTGAGAAAAAGAAGGGAAAGGAAAAGATTCAGAATGTTTCCGTATGTAATGGAATGTCAACTCTTGTATTTTCCTATGCTCATACATAGTATTGATGGCTCCTGTAGAAACATTGCTTGCTTCTAATATCCGAGCAATCAAAGCGCTTCCAGAACGGTCTGCACCAGTTACTAATATAGGACTATTTATCTTACTCGTCTTCATCGATACTATATTTTACATACTCATATATCCAACTAATGTTGGAAGCTGCTTCATAGATACTAGGCTTTCCGTGAAAGCAAATTATAGATTTATCTTCCGGTTTCGTTAACAAAGGTTTCTTCTTTGGTTGAGGTTTGAAACTACCTATCAAACTAGTATAACTTTGAAAGAATGTTTTCTTGTTTAATGTGGCATCAATGAAATCCTGGTCTCCTCTATAGATTTTCATCCAAGACTCGGGATTAACTATCCAATTTTGCCATAAATACTCTAATTCGTCTGTGTCTGGAATCCACATCATTCCGGAAGCCATATTCAACGGACGATAAAAGTCATGCAAACAAATAAATTCGTTCCTTTGTGCTTTCTTTGGAATTATTTTACTGTAATCGCCTAAAATAACCGTATCTAAATCTAAGTAAAGGAAGGGTTTCAAAGAAGAAATAGCAAAAGAAGGATCGAAAAGATTCATCTTAGACCACCATCCCGGCCATTTGAAATACTCCATAGGTAAGAAATTAATATCAAACAATCTCAAGGCTAATTTCATTTCATTGTAAAGACAGTATATCTCTACATCCAGATTGCCCTTCCACTTATTCAAATGGTAGGCAAGCAACCGAACATCTTTAATAGAATATCTTCCTCCGGATTGTAATACTAACACTATGTTTAATTTCTCTTTCATACCTTCATTTTATAATAGGCCCTTTTCTCCAACTCCATTCTTCCTTTTAAATCTATCTTAGAAGTAGTGCCGGCAAACGCTGTTTCAATCTCAACCCCTTTAAAAGTATAAGCATTCCACTTCTCATACAATATCATATCCCCAAACCAAACCTTGATGTCTTTTGGAATGTATGTTTTCAAAAAAGTAGTTTTAGTAAGAATTAGGAATGTCCCGTACCCGTGATTCATTTTAGGAGTTTTCCCTGCCTCAATAACAATATCTCCTTCATACAACCCTTTACTTCTATAACAATTCGCAGAAGGTCCAAATACTTTTCCTTCTAATCCAACTTCATTTATTTTCACTAACAATTCTTCCAAATCTCCTTTTATAAGGATATCATCATTAGCTAAAATGATATTTTCTGTATCTGCAAGGGATGCGCCGAGTCTCCAGCTAGGATTCACGTATAGATTAATGCCTAACCCGATTTTCCTTAGTTTTAACGAACTCAAATTGTTTTCTGGTATCTTATTATTGTTTACTAATAAAATTTCGTAAATCAAAGGATTTGCCGTATATACATCAAGCATCCTCTGTAACTTTTCATTGTGAAAGTACATGGTCGGTATTATGACAGTATATTGGACTGCTTTTCTCATTTCTTTATTCCATAAAACTGTAAATCTGTTCCTACTACTTGTAATCTATAATCTTTAAACAAATGCCCCGGCAACTGTCTGTTAAATTCTTTCAAATAAATATTTTTGTAATATCCTAAAGTTCCTGGAGAAGATTCTGGTTCCTTTTCATGTGTGCCGTGTTCTTTTCTTCCTTTAGTTGCACATGTGATTAACATCAACCCTCCTTCCCTAAGTAAATCGTACATTGCTTTTAAACTTGCTTTCCAATACTTATCGTGCTCAAGCATTTCTGTACTAACTACGACATCTACTTGCCTAATAGGAATGTATTCATGAACTGGAATAACTATATCTACATTCTTTCCTTTCAAAACATCTATTCCTATATACTCACAATCCTCAAACAAATACCGATTAGTTCCGTTGATATCTAAACTTCCCACGTCGAGGACTTTAGTACCTTTGAAATATTCAGGAAAACATTTCTTCACTTCCTGACAGAATTGTATCTGTTCTTTATGTGCCATAAGATAAAGCTTCTTTAAGATTCATTTTTGGAAAATTTTCTATTTTACTTTCTGGATTTACATTTATTATTTCAATTCCTCGAACAATAGCATCTTCTTTTATTTGAGAAAATCCTCTTATATGCATAGAGAAAGGACCTCCGGCCTTTTCTGTTCTTCTATTCTTTACATTGTCTTTCTTTGGTGCGTAGGCATTGTGCCAATGCTGTCGATTACTTTCATCCAACTGCATATCGAATCCAAGAAGAAATATTTTCTTTGCTCCGGCATTGGCTGCTACTGAAATTGCGGCAGCACCACTATTTAGATTCCAACTAACCATTCCGGGTTCTGAAGAAATTCCAGACGCCTTTTTTCCGTCCTTTTTCAAATACTTGCACCAATCGTATTTAGCTACCATTGGATTACAAGAAACCCTGATTCCTCGAAACTGCAATAACTCTTGTTTGAATTTTAGAAAAAATCCATTGTCTCCAAAAAAAGCAATATCTACCCAATCCCCTAACATAAAGGCAACATTTACTCCTATTATATGTTTACTATGAAGAGGTTTCATGTATTCAGAATAAGAAGAAAAAGGCATAGTCCCTTGCCTAACCGCAAAAACAATTTCTTCCGGGATGTTGAATTGTTTAGTAAGGGAAGGGCCGCCTCCTATTATCCAAACAGAACCTCCACTCCATATACTAGGGACCTGCCAATTCATTTCTATAAAACTTTAATAGTTTCTTCTGCTTCTTTCTTTGTCATTGGAGTTTCGTTGATTACTTTTCCTTTTTCATCTACGATATCCCATAAATACGCTCCGGTTGGGGATTTCTTTTCCTCATTCTTTTGTAAAGAATATTGAACAGGAATTATCTCCTCTACAGCTTCTTCTATTTCAAAAATTTCTCCTTTTGAGGAAAGGCAGACAATACAATCTTTGAAATTATTAGGAATTTCTTCTGCCCGAGCTTCAAATACTTCATTAGGTTTTATGATTCTTCCCCCAAAACGTAAAGAACCTCCACCTTCTTTTCTCCATTTCAATACTCCGGTTTCTTTTTCTACTCTTTTCATAACATCTTTTATTTCTTGATTAAAAAATTCACTTGATTAGTGAATCATTAGTTACATAGCCAGATGCGTTACGCCGGAATTGCCATCCTGGTCAGAACGAATCTGAGGTACTTGGATGGTGATTACTTTGTATTTGTTAATGAACTGACCTTCAGTTTGCCACTGAACGTTTTGAATTCCCATACCTTGTATCAAACGAACAACATCAGAAGTCATTTGAACAAATACGACGTTATTGGCAGGAAGAGTGTCGATAACCTTTACTCCTTTAATACCGGCAATCTTGAGAATACGTTCTCTGATTGTGGTTCCGGGAGTGGTAGTATCGTAATCTTCATCCAAAACAGTTTCGTAAGCGGTAGGAATATAAAGCATCCAAGGACCGTAGTGTTTCGCGTCAATCGAAGTTTGTTTCAAACTCAATACTTCTGCTAAAATCTGAGCAGCAGTTTTTGCGCTGTCATCCCAAGCAACAGTCATCGTAACTTGATTTCTGTCCGGATGATTTACATAGGAGTAAATAGAATTACGAGAACGACTATCTACTGCACCAAAACTATAAGTAGTATTGGTGAATAGCATGTTTTCAAGTTTTTCATTTACTTTTCTTGCAGCTCTTTCAGCTAAAGTGGTATCTAACGGATTACCTAAACTACGACTAGCAGCCAATACCCTTGCGTTGATTTCATAATCGGCATGGATAATTGGAATAGGTAAATAATTGTGTTGGAATTTAGGACGGTCATTCTGTCCTCTTGTCACACCGTCCATTGTAAGGTCAGCGCTCAAAGCATCAGAAACGTCATGCCATTCAAGAACGGTAGTTCCCATTGCATTACCTAACTGGTAGGTTAATCCATTGGCAAGTAAGTCAGCAATACCGTTTAAACGGGTTTCTGAAATTTTCAGAATCGCATCATCCAACGTTTTCCATTCGTCTCTTCTCAAAGTAGCATTGGCTACCATAGAGACTACATAATTCGCGGGGACAGCAGGGTCGCCTCCTTTAAATGTGGAAATAAAAGCTTTTCCAGTACCTAAGTCAATGAAGGGTTTCATTGCGCCAATACTAAGAGCTCCATTCGCATTCAAGTGCTCAGCTACTATACCTTGTGATTCTCCGCGTCCAATCAAATCTACATTTGCATTCATTTGTTTTTCTCCTTTCTTTCTTTAGATTATCTTAACTCGGATTTTGGTATCTACAGCACCTGAACCTGATAAATCAACTGCAGCCATTGCAATACCTACAATCACATTGGGATAATAAATCCCAGTAGAATCTGCCCCGTGGGCTCGTAATTTACCAGCACCGTTGCTTTCTAGGAAATCTCCGATACTTACATTTTGTCCTGCAGCCAAAATAGCATTCACTTCTTCTCCTCTTTGAGGAACCCAAACTTGAATCTTTGCACTTGCTGCGTAATTGTCAGCGATGCCGTTACCTTGTAGTTCATCCTCAAGGGCAAACATAGGTAAAACGTTTCCACCGGCAGTTGCATGAGCCTTAACAGCTCCTGTACTAGTTACCTCCAATAACATTCCGGGAGTAATTACAGCAGCAGTTGCGGTATATTCTTCCAGTAAGTCGAGGTACTTTTTCAATTTAATTGTATTTGCCATAACTTAATCCTCCTTTCTAAGATTGTTTTAAAGTTACTCCTGGTAAAGGCATTGGGGCAACTGTTGGGGTATTCTCAACCTTCGGAGGAGTAAATCTTCCAAATACTGAATAATCCACTACAGATTCGTCCACAGTAACTGATTTTGCTAATTTCTGAAGAGTCTCGAAATTCATTGTTCCCAATTCTTCTTTCGACCAAACTCCTTCTTTAGTGTTCGCCACCACGCTGTCAATTAACTTGGCACGCTGGGCGTTGTAGATATTCAAACCAAATTGCATTTGCTCTTCGAACTCTTTTGGATTTTTAATTCCAAGTGTTGCAAAAGCTTGCTCTTTAGTTATCGGTTTAGGCTCCACTGTATTAACAGCAGGAGCAGGAGTCTTTGGAACCAATTTATCTAATTGGGCTTCTTCCAGTGACTCCAACCATTCGCGATCTTCCTCTTGTAAAGCAACTGAAGTATTTGCTATCAAAGCATCTACTTTCTTCTTTACGCAAGGAGTGCATTTGTTGTCTTCCATAACTAGAATCTCCTTTTTGTTTGTTTTCGTTCTTTTCAAATCTTCCTGAGCAACCGGCACAGGTCGGTATGTAATATTCTGAACTACTTGCATAGGGGCACCTACCCAAATAATAGAGCCATCATCAGCAACTTGATACGCTTGCTTCCACATGGTTCCTTCGCCATCCATTTTTCGAAGGCGTTTCCGATATATTACAGTATCTTCAAATAATTCTACTACATAGCAACTAACCTCTTCGGTATCCATTGCATTTATAGCAGAATACAATCTATCCACTAATTTAGTTAGACTCTCATCCACTACTAATCTGGAAATATTTATTCCTTGTTTGTTCAACACCTCTAAGTCTTCCGGAGAGATATTGAAATTTTCTCCATTGATTACAATCGCTTTCTTCATTTCATTATTTTCTCCTTTCTTTTCGTTTACTCTTATTCCACAACCATCAGCTACAGAGCAAGCTCCTTCCCCAGCAGGGAGTAAAGCTAAATGGTCTGGTTTCAGGTTGTAAGCAATAGCATTGTATTCTTCCCCTTCCCAAGTTCCTGTCTCTTCTGTGGCTTCCGTAAATGCTCCAATACTCACTTCAATGATTGTGGAAGTATTGATAGCCTCGTATGCCAATGGAGATACTGCTTGCAATTTTAGAGAATCCAACCAAGCCTCCGCTACTAATTTCTTTGCTTTCATATGGGTGTTAAACACATACCCAACTGCATTCTGCTCCAATACTTGAGGAGAATTAGCTGATATATAGGTTCCGTTCGTGTCCGTTGGATGATTTATAACTACAGGACGCCCGTTCCAGGCATCTGGAATCTTTCCTAATTCTTCTTTGCTATGGAATAAAGCCCCTTTGGAACCTCTATGAACTCCTTCCACCATCATCACCACCGGGACTACTATGTATTCCTTTCCTTCAAATGTCTCAACCCTTTTTTCGTAGGTTGGCATCTGGAGGAAATATACATGTATGTCTTTTGTTTTCATCATTACAAAAATTTACCGTTTACTTTTACTTTGTAATACCTTTCTTCCCCCATGGCTTCAGCTTCTTTTACTTTACCTTCTCTCATTAATCGAGCGTAACGAAATCCATCTCCGGAAATTCCATCCGCAGCCATGTTGTATACCGGTTCACCATTAACTATGGTGACTGGTTCAATTGGTATTCTTTCTATTTTTATTTTCTTTTTCATCGAATTGTCAATTTTCCGTAATCAAAAAGTAAAGTCCTGCCATCTTTCAATACTATCTCTACATATAAACTACTTAACTTATATTTTTTACCTACATACCCTTTAACCACATATTCCGTCTCCCCTGCCATCCCAGTACGAAATATTCCTGACCAAAATTCTTTTGGAGTAATTATATCCGACAAAGGAACTTTAGAGCGCATTATTAATTTAGCAGAAGTCATATCTTCATAAAGCTCTTTAACAAACGCCTTAGAAAAATCATCCGCACTAATAAAATTATCCGCATACCCTACAAGCGCTTTATCTGTAATTAGATGATTTCTTTGTAATGCATTCTCCCCATGTTTTTTATAAGCATTCAAAATATCATTTACTACTTTTCCCCCAGCGTTGCCCCCCATACCTCTAAACAATTCCATAGATTGTTTATCATATAAAGTATTCATCATACTTTGATTAAATGCTCTCCAATGGGTATAATTGTTTTTCAACTTATCGAGGCCTTTTTCTGCAATATATCGCAAAACTTCTTCTTCTTGAGCGGTTCCTACTTTGAACACCATTTCAGGAAGTCCTTTTTCTACCGAACGGGCAACAGCTTTGAAAACTTGCGGGTTTAACTTCTGGGTTGAGGACATCCACTCGTAAGCCGCATCATCTATAAGAAAAAACTCTCCTTTATAATTTTCTTGAACCCAAAGTTTAAGTTTATTTGAAATAGGGTCATCCCATATCCTAGACCCTGGTTCATTAGAAAGTTTACGAATAATTTCTTTCAAATCATCCGGCATCTCTGCAAATACCGCATCATATTCTTTCCTTAATTTCAAATACTCAGCAGCTTCTTTTTCTGAATAGAATTGACTAGCTACCGGGTCAGCTTCTATTTGTTGCTGTAGTTCTGTTTTTTCTTCTGCTTCCTCTCCTGGCAGTATAGGAATTGTAAAACATCGACATTGTGGGTGAACCGGAATTTTGTTCTCTATCTCATCCAAAGTCCATATAGTTCCTTGCAAACTTGCACATTGACTACAAACCCTATCGTCTCCGGCAGTCCTGAATTCAGCTTGCACATCTACTCCTTCGACTCCCCAGTTTCTATATTCTTGGATAGTTGCTTTGTGGTGTGCTCTTATTATCTCAGTTCTTGCCATTATTTCCGCCCGCCGTTTAGCCGGTATAAACCGTCCTAAAGTGTCGGTGATACCTAAGGTACCAGCTCCGCTTCCATCTATTGCAGAGACGAGCTTTCGAGCCAGCAAACGCGGATTATCCCCATCAGCTATTCCTTGAGAAAGAATTCTACTGATTTGAGTATCCATTGCGGTAGTGATTCCTTTTAATTCGCTATAAGCTCTACTGTATAACAATCCTAATCGGTCAGCATGTAAAGGAGTAGCCATCGACATTCCAATTCCTCCTGTGGCATCCATACCCGGAACTCCGAATCCTCTTTTCTGCAATTCATATCTTGCCCGGATAACTCCTTTCTTGTAAGAATCCTCTATATAGATGTTTGCCCAAGAACTTTCGATTGCTTTACCTACTTGTTGTTGTGTACTGGTTTGTAATATACCAGCATCTACTCTTCCTTGCAACCACTTGCTAAACAAATTGACTTTTTCTGCACTGGAAGCAAACTGGAATGCTTTAGGACCGGGGGAAGCATAAGTACTTAATGTCTGGTATGTAGTTATAGGCTTCTGTAAATCAAATACATCGTCGGTCAATACAGCTTGGATGATGTCTCCTTTTAGTTGATTGAATCTTTTGTTGAGAGCTTGTACAAAGGCATTCCGTATCGACAAAGTCCTAGTAGGGTCGTATGCATTTGCATTTACTACCAACTTCTTTGTGCTAACTACTATGTCTTGACAAACTTCACACATCTTCTTTCTAATTATCGTCTATCATCCCTTTTATCCAAGTAGAAGGGACAGAATCAAAAATCTGAACCCCTTGCTTACTTATCTCTACTATTCCGTCATTCTTCCAGCTTTTCGGAACATTGAATACAAAAACATCCCCTGCTTTAAATCCTTCTTTTACCCCAGCAGTATATATTGCAGATGTATTTGCCCAAACGCTTCCAGATATCTCAGCATCCAATCCTTTTTTTCCTATAGAAGCAATATTCTTTGCATTAGTTTCATGAAAATAAGTAACTCCACCTCCTTCTGGCCCTACATAATTGGGATTCTTGTAATAAGGCATAGTTTTTCCTCCTATATTAATAGAAGATTGCTCCCACCCTTCCGGGCCTCTTCCAGCACCACCTCCCCCAGGACGAATAGTCCTATGTCCTTTTATTCCACTACCTTTACCTCCTAACACTTCAACCATAGAAGCAACTTCTAATAAATCCTCTTCTTCCGGTTCTATTTCTTCCTCTTCTTCCGGTTCTATTCTAGGCTCTTCTAAAATAGCTTGCTCTCTCATCTCTTCAATGATACTTATCTGGTCAGGAGTCAATCCTACAAAGTATTCAAGGAACGCAGCCGGTGGAATAGTGGCTTCCGCCATAGGAGAATCGGCATACGCTTTCAACGCCTCTGTACGAGTTTTACCAATATCCACCCTTTCTTTTTCTGACATCGCAAATAAATCAGCCCATTTGATTGAATACTCTTCTTTAGGTGCCGGAAGCACTTTCATTTCGACGCATTTATCTACAAAAGGCCTGATGATGGTCAATTCTGCGTATTCCTCTCTTCTTGATTGTATATATGTTTTCCACTCGTCTGAATCTTGAGAACTGGATAATTCTCCTCTTTCACTCCCTATCAAAATTCTTTTAGGAATTCCAGTTGCTGCGGATATCATTTGTATTTGAATATCTACGTGGTTTAAGGGGTCTGCTACCTGTTGTGCCAAAGACTCAAAAGAAACTCCTTGATTGACTAACATCCGGCGTAGGTTGTGCTCGTATTCATCTATTTGATTACGTAACTCCTCTTCTCCTACAGTATCGATATTGTAATCCTTGTCTACTTTACCTACGTACCCCGGACGAGCCCCTTTCCAAAACATTTCGGCATCCCCACCTACTATCTTTTCTAAATCCATCAAGCGATTGAATACGTTTTTCAACCTCGGGGTACCTATTACTTCGTTCTCCAACATGTCTTCTACTATATGAAGAACCCTTGAATAATGCACTTGGATGGATTTAGTTGCTCCTTTATCAGATTCCTCTACTTCTAACCGGTACATAAAAGGAAGCCCGTATCTTTTATTGGTAGTGTCACTAACATAACTTTCTATTTGCGCAGATTTTTCACTCAAAGGCTTCAAATACATTAGTTTTGCGCCTACAGAAAGAGGATTCTTCCATTCCTCTTCCGTTTTTACATCAGACATTCCAAACAACAGTACTCCGTATTGGCCTATTCCAGTAAGCTTATCTAAACGAGAAAAAACGGATTTCAATTTAAGATTCTTTTGTAAAAGACTCCATGCCTTCTCCAAAGGAGTTTCCATGTCATCGTCTGCCTCTACAACATCTAAAGGTCCTTGCCAAGTAGCCTTGACCGGTCTATCTATAAGAGCTTTTGCAATGTCTTGCCGGTCGTATCTAACAAAATAATCATCAAAGGTTAATTCCAATGGATAACCTAATGCTTCGTATATATGTCTATCTCCGTCAAAACTTTGCTGATTTAAGCGGGATGCCAAACCAGCCCGGTTGGCTATGGTTGATAAGACAAGTAATCTTTTCTCCAAAGCCTCTATACTGGAAGATGTTTTCGTTCTTTCCATTTATTCTTGTATTTCTTTATCTAAAACAAACATAGGTATTACTTTTGCTCCAAAACATACATTACAGGGAACCAACCCAGCTTTAATAGAACCGCCTGTATTTTCTCCAAAGTATTTCTGAACAAATACTTCCCCATCCCCATTGCACTTTGGGCACAATTGATATGGAATAGCTTTTACTATTTTTACTTCTATTGCTTCCATGGCTTCTATGTAATTCGTTTCACCATTCTTTTGTTCATCAAATAATTGAATCCTGCGGCACAACTATCCACTATATCTTTGTAGGTACCAAATGGAAAATATCTGAATTCTTCTATCAAATCGTGGTTCCATTCCCCTTGCATCAGTAAAACATTGCCGTTGTTCACTTGTACTGATAGAGGGTCGGCCCTAAACACCTTGTCTCCGGTAGGTCTATCTGCCAATACTACATATCCTGCTAGATTCCTTATTGTATTTTCCGCACTTTCTTTTCCTCCACTCCCAGGCTCCTGCTCAACTATAACAGTAACATTCCGACCATCTATCTCTGCAGTTTCTTTTATTATCCGTTCTCTTTCCTCACTCGACCACTGTCCTCGCTTTACATCCTCAATTACTATTTTGTTTGTATTTAAACGAGATATTTTGGTACCTGTGGTATACGCACCTCCTCCGGCAGTACCAGCCTTGTCCCAATATCTAACCGTCTGAACATAGTTTACAGGATTGAGTATTGTACGAAGCATTTGAAAGTGGTCTACCTTAAACATACCACCGCCAGGAGGTGTTGGATTCTGTCCTACTTGTCCTGCATAACCATACTGTCCTAAATCCGCTTCTAATTCCTCTAATACTGCCCAATTCATTCTGTTGGGGTCCAAAAGGCCGTCCTTGTAATACTTTACCATTTCAGGAGGCTGTACTTTGTCCTCGTAATTGCGAATTTCTCCCGGAAGACATATATGCCTAACTTTTGCTTTCTTCTTTGCTAAGATATGCCCGGAAGGGTCATCCTGGTGGAGTCTTTGCATAATACCAATGGTAACTGATATTCTTTTGTCAGTCTTTCGGGTACTCAATGTAAGGTCCACCCAATTGTTTGCTGTTTCCCTTTCTTTATCAGATACTGCCTGCTTAGGATTCAAAGGGTCGTCCCAGATATTGATGTCTCCATGGAATCCTGTTAAGGTTCCTCCTACGGATGTACTATACCTGTTTCCTCCATTTATATTGGCAGGCAGCTTGTTCATCGCGTGTCTCCAAACTTTTTTTATCACCTGGTAATTCCCTTTACTATCCTTGTCTTCCTTGATGTCTAGGTCCGGGTACACTTTCTTAAACCTGTCGGACCGTATTAAGTCTCTACTATACTCAGCAGACTGTAAACTAAGGCTAGAGGAATAGGAACCTGTAATGAACCTCATCCAATGCCATTTAGTCCAGCACCATACTGGAAATACTATGCTACATATGATAGTCTTTGTCATTCCGGGGGGAATGTTTATGATAAGGTCGTATGCTTTTTCTTCTCTGTTT
>JAHIVS010000106.1 GCA_018816605.1 Pseudomonadota bacterium | reverse complement strand
TTTTTTGGTTTTATCGCCTGCCATCGTGTTGGAAGGCGATGGGTGTCTTTCTTGTTTTTACTATAGACATAAGTTAAGGCGGGACACGCAAATGGCAATATTAGTAAAAGAAGGGTTTAATGATAGGCTAAACCTATCATTACCCCTCAAGACATGGACAACAGAAAGGATCTAAGATTGGTCTGTTTATTTTTCAGCCCCAATTTTGACCGTAAATTTTTCCGGTGAAAACTGACCGTTGCCTCGGAAACAAACAGAACCTGGGCAATTTCAGAGGTGGTTCTGCCGTCCTTGACAAAGGCTGCGACCTGCATCTCCTGGGGTGTCAGCAGGAGATGGGTATTGGATAATCGCTGAATCAAGGGGGACATGATATCATTGAGCTGGTCATCGATTATCCGGACCAGGGTGCGGTCCTTTTCACTCAACCGACTCTCCTGTAGCCGTTTAATATAGGGCAGCACAAAGGACTTTAGATTGGTTAAAATTTTATTTTCCATGTCCAACTTGTCGGTTTCCCGTTGGGCAATCACCACCTTCAAGGCAATATTCACCTCTTCCAGGCTTTGATTTTTATCCTCTAACCTGCTCTGATGGGCCGTCAATGACTCCTGGGTGAGTTTCAATTCCGTGATGTCTTCATGACTGATGATCAAGTGCAAATCCCCTTGATCGGCCATGGGAACTACCCGCATATAAAACCATCGATCCCCTTTTGGCGAATGGCAGGGATAATCGTATCGGAATTCATTGATCGTTCCATCGATGACCCGCCGTATCCCTTCCGCAACCGTGGCGGCATCCTTGGCACCTTCGGTGGTGGCCCCCTCACAGACACTCAGATAGTTCATCTGGTTGAAGTTTATATTTTCCGGCATCCCATTGGCCAGGGAAAACTGTTTCCAGGCCCTGTTGGTTTCCAGGATAACCCCTTTTTTATCAATAATGGCAATATGAGCGGACAGGGAATCAAATATGGTCCGAACCAGTTTGTCTGAAAAGGAAATATTATTGTTCAGCTGTAACTCCATAAGCATTCACCTGGTTTCCCTTGGATAAATAAACACCTCACCAATGTCATACCTCCATTCTTAAAAATCAAGCCTTAACATCAAGGGAACGAGGACTACCCCCTGTTTAATTCTTCCATCAACTTTATGATTGCCAATTCCTTGGCTTTTGCTTCGACCTCAACGGTGACATCCATTAAACGCCATAAATCCGGCAGATCCGATACATTAATGTAATCATGGTGCTTTCGAATATCGGGTGCGTCCCAACCGTTTTTAGGAGAAGACAAATGAAACAAGGGTTCCCGGTCCCATGTTTCAACGCTTATGCAGGTTGCTTTCTGGATTGAAAATCGGTCTTTTAAACATCGATGGTGGTGGACATCATACACCAAGGGGATCCCCAGGCGAGTACAAAGGGGAAGAAGATCTTCCGGGGAATAGCTTCTGTCATCATTTTCAAGGGTCAGGCGTTTTTTGACCGGTTCCGAAAGGGTTTGGATGGTTCGGCCCAATCGTTTGAGTGCGGACCGCTTATCCCCATAGACACCACCCGCATGAATATTGATGACATCTGCGTTGACCCATTGGGCCACCTGGGCCTGATATTCAAGCTCGGCTATGGAGCGTGTCACCACATCCGGGGTTGGAGAAGACAAAACAATAAACTGATCCGGATGAAAGGTGGTGCGAATATTCTGGTTCCGGCTGAATTTGCCGCAGGCCATAAACCGATCGATAATCTGATCTGAATCGGGCAGATCGAAAATATCGTACCCCACCTCCGGGTGGGTTTTTAATGGCAGAATCTGGCTGTTAATCCGGAAGTCACCGATATGATTTTGGTGGCAAAATTCCAATGCGCCCATTAAATTCCGGGCATTGGTTAAACAAAGCGCGGACAATCTGGCCCGCTGCTCGCCTAGGGAAAACTGTGAAAGGTAGCGGGCGGTGGTTTGCCTGAATTTGATGGGGTGTTCTTTAAATATGCAGCACAGTCCGAATCTGATCATCTTGTGGGTTGATCCTTTTTTTCAATTTTTCATGCGACCCCTGCAAACCCTAAATTTTTCCCACCGGATTCACCCGGTTGCCAAATCCTGGAACAAAAACAAAAAAACTCAGGTGATATGGGGATTCAGGGTCCATTTGATGAACCAGTCAGGCTCTCCATTGTGCCCTTCCCCACAGTCCAGACAGACAATGCCGGAATTCTGGAACTGGTAGACCCGGATCACTTCGGACCCTGCGACAAGATAGGAGACCAGCCGTTCCATAAAGGGCATGTGGCCCACCACCATCCAATTGGCATGGGGATCAATGCCGGCGGCAAAGATTCGCACATCATCCAGGGGATTTATTCCGGGAATCGCCTCCAAAGGTGTTTTTAGCGAAAGCGCCCTGTGATAGATAGCCGCGGTCTGCTCCGCCCGCTTCTTGCCAGAATGAACGATGGTGTGAACGGGTATGCCATATCCTTTTGCCACCGGGGCGATCCGGTTTGTTTCTTCAATGCCAAGATCAGATAGACCCTTTCCAGGATCAACTGCCTTGGAACTACTGATGCCGTGCTGAACTAAAAATAAGGCCATTCTGCCACCGCCTTTAAACTCAATGGATTCATTATATTCTTATGGATTGATACTATCCGGGATCCCATCAGCGCCATACCCTTTACCCTAACGCCACATCCAGAACCATCATGACGGAAAACCCAAGCATGGTTGCCATGGTGACCGTATCAATATGCGCTTCGGTCCGCTGGGATTCGGGAATCAATTCTTCCACCACCACAAAGATCATGGCACCCGCCGCAAAACAAAGGGCATAGGGCAAAATATCCTGCATATAAAGGACAAAGGCGGCACCGATTACACCGGCAATCGGCTCCACTATGCCCGAAGCCTGTCCCATCATAAAGCTTTTGGTCCGCCCCATGCCTTCCCTTCTTAAGGGCAGGGAGACCGCCGCTCCCTCGGGGAAATTTTGCAGACCGATACCAATTGCCAGGGCAATGGCACCGCCAATGGTGGCAGAGGGAAGATCGGCAGCCACCGCCCCAAAGGCCACCCCGACGGCAAGACCTTCTGGGATATTGTGCAGGGTGATGGCAAGCACCAGCAGGGTACTTCGCTGCCAGGAGGTCTTGACCCCCTCACTGTTTTCCATCTTCAACCCCAAATGGAGGTGGGGCAGAAATAAATCGGTAAGCCGCATGAAGATTCCCCCCCCCATGAAACCGATGACGGCTGTCAACCAGGGGATATGACCCATCTGCCCGGCCATTTCTATGCCAGGGGCAAGCAAGGACCAGAAGCTTGCCGCAATCATGACACCGGCGGCAAAGCCGAGCATGGAATCCATAAATTTGGGATTTACCTTTTTTGTGAAAAAAACCAGGGCGGCACCGGCTGCCGTCACACCCCAGGTAAAAAGGGTGGCCACCAGCGCCTGGGTGACGGGACTGTATTGCACAATAAAATCGATCATGGAATCTGCCTTTTGAACCAAAAAAATGTGATTGCGTTTATGGAACGCCTGAATATTTCCGTGTTACTTCACCCATTTAATTTTCACAAAAAAACTATAGGGAAAAACCAATCCGGTGTCAATCTGGTAATCCAAAAAAAATCACTTGACTTTGGATATTTAATATACTAATCAAAAATCATATTTGATCGCGTATTACGAAGGAATCAAGCTATGGATTTTCTATTTTCTTAAATTTTAAAAAAGGACACAAGCTTGTATCTGTATTTTTTTTAGTTCTGTTCTTCCGCTCAATCATATATTGATATCTATGCCTGCTCATCACCCTGCACATTCACGCTTCTGATTCAGACCCGTTGCTCCCCCATGATTTGCAATGATGGAAACCTGGCACTTCCGAAGCTCATCTGTTTTTTTTGTAATTTTCGCGGTTAACCTCATCACTAATCCTAAAAAAGGAGAAGTATTATGCCCTTTCCAGCACCTCCAGGCATTAAAATCGGCAAGCTCAATGCAAAAACCCCAACTCAATTCACAACAGATAGTCTAAGGACTCAGCTTGAAGCTGTGGGTTTGAACTGCAAACAACTGACAGAACCGTTTCTGCAGGCATCAATCGACACGGTGAGAGACCAGATCTATGCAGGAGGGACTCAGACCTTCGGCATCATGGCGCCGTCCACTTCTGCTTCAACGGCCGATGCAACCGCTTCGCTCAAGGTCTCACTGCCAAATGATACCATTCATTTAAAAAATTCGGCCACGGGAAACTGGGAGCCAGATTCATACGGTGACGGTTTCGGAACCGATCTTTCCGTTATTGCCTATGAAACTCACTTTGACTGGCTCTATGCCAATAGAGCCACGAATGGATTTACCGGCACAAAGGCAGCACAATTGCACGAAGTCCAAAATCTGGAAAATGCCATTGCCATTCAAAATCTGTTCGTACAGGTATGCACACAGGCATCGTCCACCGTGGTCACTGGCCTGGACAAAAGCTCCATGGAAGCGGTTTTGCATAATATAATTCAGCCATTGGATGATCCACAGCTCGACAATTATGATCAATCAGACAGCCGGGTTATCTACCTTTTAAAAGACTATGATCCAAGCACTCAAATTGCACAGGGAATCGGTGTGCTTTATGTCCGATGGACCTTGAAGATAAGTGATTACAAAAGAAAAACCAAGGACGGCGGAGATCTCCATCATACGGATCTTACTGTGGATGCAGGTTCTGTACAATATGATAATCCCGAGATACTTTGCCGTGATTTTTATGCAGTAGCAAATCAATTTCAGCTGAAGGTTACCGCATCCGATCCCTGCTTTCTCTATAAACCATAACTGCCTAATTTTATAAAGGAGATAGAACCATGCCTTTTCCTCCACCGAGCAAGCATTCACTAATAATATTTGATAATCGGCCGGCCGCGGACATCAACACGTTTCAAGCGGGTGTGCCGGGAACAACCACAGAGGAAGACTCCATATCCATTATTCTGTTCAGTCCGAATCTGCAGATCATCGCATCAATGGATAACACCAACTCAGAGGTCACCAGTAACTATGAGACAGCGGTGAGCTTCGGTTTTTCTTTCAGCTCCACTCAAAGCGTCAGCATCTCTGAAGAAGTGGGCATCAACATTGAAGTGGTAAGCGCCAAAGTGTCGACCACCTTTGCGCTCTCCTTTACCGAAGAGTGGAGCCAAACAACCACCAAGACCATGTCTTTCTCATGCCCTCCTGGGAAAAAAGCCTTTGTTTATCAGGGGACGCTTGTCTCTCAACTTCTCAAATTTGATGCTGGCAACAATGACTATTCATGGATTGGAAATTCATCCAAGGCCCTGACACAGGTTCTTTTGACCAGTGGAACGCCGATAGGTATGGCCCCGTCCAATCCTGTAACAATCATATCCAGTTGATACCCGTCTCTCCGGCGGGAGTCAAAATTGAACCCCATTTTGACTCCCGCATATTTATTCCATTTGGAGTCCCGTGCGATAAGGTATCTTGGTTTTTTTTTCGGGCATTTCCCCTCCCTGTTTTTCTACCAACTGAAAGGACACGATACTGTTTATGACAAATCAACCCACCAATAAGTGTCCCATTGCCATTGTCGGCATGGCATGCCGTTACCCGGATGCGGATAATGTGGAGCAGTTATTTGAAAATTCACTTGCCCTTCGCAGGTCGTTTAGAAAAATTCCGGAAATTCGGCTGGGGTCTGCCTACTTTGATGACACCGGCAGCGCCAAAGATCTCGCCTATGCGCAACAGGGTGCCGTGCTTAAAAAATTTCAATTCGACCGTGAATCGTTCCTTGTTTCGAAAAACTGCTATGATGTCACCGACTTAACCCACTGGCTGGCACTGACAGTGGTAAAAGAGACCATTAAGGACATCCGCTTTCGCAAACACCAGGCTCCCAACAATGAAACGGTCCGTGTGGTTGTGGGCAACACCTTGTCCGGCGAGTTTTCAAGGGCAGGAATATTACGGCTCCGCTGGCCCTATGTCAGGAAGGTTGTGGCCCGGCACCTGCAACTTCAATATCCCGATCTGGACGACGCTGGAATGGTTGATTTTTTGCGAAACCTGGAGACCGATTTTAAAAACCCCTTCCCGGTTCCCAACGAAGATTTTCTGGCCGGGGGGCTTGCCAACACCATTGCCGGACGTATCTGCAACTACTTTGATTTCAAGGGGGGCGGCTTCACAGTGGATGGCGCCTGTGCCTCATCCCTGTTAGCCGTGATCGATGCCTGTTCGGCCCTTGCGGCAGGGGATGCGGACCTGGTTTTTGCCGGGGGAGTTGATTTGAGCCTTGATCCGTTAGAACTGGTGGGCTTCTCACGTACCCAGGCGCTGGCCGGTAAGGAGATGCTGGTTTACGACGAACATTCCAATGGGTTTTGGCCTGGCGAGGGATGCGGTTTTGTGGCATTGATGCGCTACGAAGAGGCCATCCAGCAGTGTGAGCAGATTCACGCCGTCATTCAAGGCTGGGGGATTTCCTCGGATGGCCGGGGAGGATTGACAAGACCCGAACCGGAAGGCCAGAAGCTGGCTTTGCAGCGCTGTTACAAACGGGCGGGTTACAACATTGGTTCTGTTGGATTTTTTGAAGGACACGGTACCGGCACCAAGGTTGGGGATACCGCTGAGCTTGAGGCATTGATTGCGGCCCGGAAAAATGAAAGCCATTTAATTCAGCCTGCGGTGATCAGTTCCATTAAGGCCAACATCGGCCATACAAAAGCCGCATCCGGACTGGCTGGATTGTTGCGGGCAACAAAATGTGTCAGTGAAAAAATCCTTCCGCCCACAACCGCCTGTAGGCGACCGCATACCCTTTTGGCAGACAATACCGATAATCTGAACGTCTCCTGTCAGTGGCATCCCTGGGAGTCAAATGGACAAAAACGGCGGGCAGGTATTAGTGCCATGGGGTTCGGGGGCATCAACACCCATCTCACAATTGAGGAGGGACCCGAATCAATGCATTTACCCGTCAATGGTGATCGTGATAAAGACCGAGAGCGTATGCACACATTTCAGGACGCAGAGCTTTTTCTGTTTGCCGGGTGGAAACGTGAAGATCTGCAATGGTACATCGGCCATGTGGCAGGATTTGCCCATGAGTGCTCATTGGCCGAACTGACGGATCTTGCAGTGGAACTTGCCCGGCGCACCTCACACAATACATATTATAGCTGGAAAGCGGCCGTTCTGGCGGCAACACCTTCACAGTTGAGCCACAGGCTCCAATTGTTAAAAAAAATGCTGGAAAGCTGTGAGGATAAAGGGGCGCAGCTGGAGATATCCGATGGGGTTTATCTATCCGCAGGAAGCGCCCATGGAAGGATCGGTCTGATTTTTCCCGGACAGGGTGCCCCGTTGCGAGCGGAGGGCGGCCTGTATGCCCGCAGATTCCAGGAGGTGGCCCACACCTTTCAACAGGCTGGCCTTTCGTCATTGACGACTCAAGAAGATACCGATCTTGCCCAACCGACAATTGTGGCCGCATCACTTGCCGGTCTTGGTATTCTGAACCGGGTCGGCATTCAAGGGGATCTGGCCATAGGACACAGCCTGGGTGAACTGACCGCCCTCCACTGGGCAGGGTGCTTCAGCCAGAAGGAATTGTTCAGGTTAGCCAGGGAACGAGGCCTGTCAATGGCCCGGGAACAAAACAGCAGCGGCGCAATGGCGGCAGTTGCGGCGGATTATGAACGGACACGCCTGGCTGTCGGGGGGTGGGAAAACCTTTTTGTGGCAAATATCAACGCGCCTGAACAAACAGTGGTGTCCGGTCATCGAGAAGCGGTTGAGGGCTTTTCGAAAAAACTGAGGAAAGAAGGTATTTCATCCCAACTTCTGCCCGTAAAACACGCCTTTCATACCCCTTTTATGGGGGGGGCTGCCAGGGCATTCGCCAAAACGGTAAATGCGGCGAAACTGTCTGCGGTGAACCGAAAGGTCATTTCAACCGTGACCGGCCGAGAAATGGCCACCGACACTATAATCTCCGAATACCTGTGCCATCAAATCCTGTCCCCAGTCCGGTTTATGCCGGCAGTAACCCTTGCCTCCCGGGAGGTCGACCTCTTTATTGAGGTCGGCCCCGGCGCCCTTATGACAAACTTGATCAGAACTTACAGCAAGACCCCTGCCATTTCCATTGATGTCGGTGGAACCTCCCTTATGCCATGCCTGAATGCGATGGCCTGCGCCTATGTGCTCGGCAGGGCGCCACAGATAGGGCAATTGTACCACGACCGGTTCGCCCGCCGGTTTGACTGGGTCTGGAACCCCAGATTCCTGCAAAATCCCTGCGAATCCGTTTCAAAGTTATCGGAGACGAATCTTGAAAATGACGTGGCTACGGAAAGAAAGACCGTTCCCGACATTGAAAGAACGGAAAACGATAACAGTGCCATTGACCGGCTTCGCCGAATCATCGCCAATCAAACAGGGTTGCCTGCCTGGTCTCTTCAGGAAAACAGCAGAATGTTGTCTGATATACATCTCAATTCGATTACCGTCTCTTCCATCGTCGGCCGGTTTTATGCTGCCAGCGGATTTTTACCACCGATCAATCCCACTGAATTTGCCAACGCCAGCATTGTTGAGATTGTCACAGCCCTGGAGCAGCTGATAGAATCCGGTGCAGGGCGGCTGGATGACCAATCGATCATACCGTCAGGTATCGGTGCCTGGGTAAGATACTTTGGGACGGTTCTTGTGCCTGCGCCGCAGTTGAATCTGCGGCAAGCCCCCTTTCCTGGCACATGGGAGGGATACGGGTGCCTCACCTTTCGTGAAAAAAAAATGCTAACATTGCTCAACAGCGGTTCACATGGAAATGGGGTAATCATTTGGGTCGATAAGATACCGGATACAACAATCATCTCCCCGTTGTTGCAGGCGGCCCAACGATGCATCGAAAGGGCCGGGCAATCGGACAACGCGGTACAGTTTGTCATCGTACAGAACGGCAGGGGTGCCGGTGGTTTTGCCAGAACGTTTTTTCTTGAAAATCAAAAGATTAGAACCCGGGTGATCAACCTGGTCGGCAAAGGAGATGCGGATCAGACAACGTTTATCCTGCGGGAAATAGATGACGTCTCATCAGGATTTGTAGAAATATTTGTCACGACCGAAGGTCTTCGCCTGGAATCCAGGCTCAGACGGGTAACAGCGCCATCCGCAACCCAGAGGACCGTCCACAAAAACGATGTGATTCTGGTAACCGGCGGCGGAAAAGGCATCAGTGCAGAATGCGGTTATCAATTGGCCCGACAAACCGGGTGTGCGCTATTGATACTAGGCCGGTCCGGGCCGGAGGATAATCTTGAACTGGCAGAGAACCTGAAACGAATGAAAAAAGCAGGCATCCGTTTGAGTTATCAACAGGCGGACGTGACAAACAGAACCATGGTAACAGATGCAGTTGTTGCCGGTGCGGCTAAAATCGGCGCTCCTGTGACCGGCATTGTTCACGGCGCCGGAATGAACCATCCGCAAATGATTGGAAACCTGACGGTGGATGACATCCAGAAGACGGTCCGGCCAAAAGTGACCGGTTTAAGAAATCTGATCGCAGCCATTGATCCGAACCGATTGAAATTACTAATCGGCTTTGGTTCGATCATCGCCCGTATCGGGCTCCATGGGGAGGCCGACTATGCCCTGGCAAATGAATGGCTGAGCAATGAGATTGAGACCTTTCAGCTGCATCATCCCAAATGCCGGTGTTATGCTATGGAATGGTCGATCTGGTCCGGAACGGGCATGGGACAAAGGCTCGGCCGTCTCGACGCCCTTGAAAACCAGGGCATCTCACCCATTTCCATTGATGAGGGTGTCCAGCAGTTCCTGCGATTGGTGGACACGCCTGATCTGCCGGTCAGTTTGATCATTTCGGGAAGGTTCGGCAACCCGTCAACCATTAACCTGGATGTGCCGCCCCAAAACAAATTCCGCTTCATCCAACGGATTCCCGTTTACTATCCGGGGACGGAATTGATTGCAGAATGTTCTTTATCTCCGGAATCAGACCCTTACCTTGACGACCATATGTTAAATGGCGACCGTTTATTCCCTGTGGTCATGGCACTTGAAGCAATGGCTCAGGCCGCTGTCACACTCATGGGAAACGATACAAAAAAATTAAATCTTGTTTTTAAAAATATCGTGCTGCACAAAGCCATCGTTGTGCCTGCAAAAGAGGACTCCGAAGATTTCAGGCTCCGCATTGCCGCCCTTGTTCGGACAGACGGTGTTATCTCTCTTGTGATTCGCAGTTCGGAAACCATCTTCCAGGTAAACCATGTTGAGGCAAGCTGTAGTTTTCAAAAGCCCACGGCCATGGGAGATTTGGCTACCCGAGGTTTTGAACTGCCCTCTGAACTCATCCACCCCTTTGATCCCGATCATGCACTCTACCAAAACATTCTTTTTCAAAAGGGACGATTCCAAAGAATCAAGGGCTATCATCTCATCGAGGCCAGTCGCTGTAGGGGACAGCTTTCTTCTGATAATACGGTTGAGTGGTTTGCCAATCCGCTTCCTTCGAACAGCCTGCTCGGCGATCCGGGAGCCCGGGATGCCTCGCTTCACGCCCTCCAGGCGTGTATTCCCCATAAAATCGTTATTCCCATTGATATCGGGTCTGTTAGAACCGGTGTCCTCAACCCTCAGATGTCTTACAAATTATATGCACAGGAAATTGAACGCCGCAAAGATGAACTCGTTTTCGATTTGACTATTTTGGACAGAGATAATCGTCCGGTGGAATTCTGGGAAAAAATCACCGTGCGGGTTGTGGGGGAACCGCCTTGCCTGAGCCTCACTTCTCCGCCTCTGGTAGCCTCATTTTTTGAACGCCGGATGGCTGAAATCACACCCGGGGCCGGATTAAAGGTTGTCATTCAGCCAGCAACAGGCCGGGAGAATACAAGACCCAAAATTGATCAAAGGTATCGGCCCGATGGCAAACCCGACCCGCTGAACAATTTGCACTTTCAATCAAGGTCCTTTAGTGGCGGGTGGAAGCTAACGGTTGATAGCGCTATCCCTGTTGGGTGTGACCTACAATCTGTCATGCAGATGAATACAAATACGTGGCAATCACTTCTAAATGGTGAAGGATTCAAGCTGGCCGAGGTTGCCGCATCCATCACCGGTGACCGGATGGACATCTCTGCAACCCGGGTCTGGACAGTGTCTGAGTCAATGAAGAAGATCGGACAATCCGGTAAGGTTCCGCTGGTTGTGGATCCGGATTCCTCCCCCCAGTGGGCTGTGTTCAGGTCCGGAGAATTCAGGATTTATTCATCATTGATTTCATCAACCCAAACAGAGGATGCGCTCTGCATCGCAGTGGCAGTTCCGTGGACAATACCGGATACCAGAATGCAGCAAAGCCTATTAAACAATTAACAAAAGGATAGATCCGGTTCTGCGTCAAGAGTCTTTTCTATCATATTGTCCAATGTCTGAAGATGTTCTTCTGGATTTTTTTTCGGATCCAAAGGCATGCATGAAACTTTCGATTTTTTAAAAAAACGGGGATGGCCGAAAAGAGAAAAAATGCCAAAATCACTATTGGATGCGCTGTCCTAGGAAGAAGGTTCTGCCATAAATGTTTTCCCAATAATTTTAATCCACTGGGGGGGATAGGCCATTTTAAAGGCGATGGTCTCTACCTTTTCAGAATCATCGCTTTCAGCAGCGGTTAAAAAATCAATCTTCACCGCCGCTTGATAAAGCCTGGCGCCCTTGTGTGAATCCCCATGATAGGCTTTTTGTATGGCGTTGCCCGGGATATCATACACGATATCGGAAAAACGACTTTTAAACAGCACCCCATTCTTGTGTATCAGCAAAAACCCTTTATGCTTTTTGGGTGCACCCTGTTCAGAATCAAGGCCATAACACACGATGCCGAACCCCAGGGCGATGATCTCTTCTCTGTTGTAGTTTTTTGAGACCCATCGCTTGTCCCGGTAGGTGAACCCCGTCATAACAGCGATCACAGACAAAAAAAAGATGCCGATGATGACCACATGATATTGGTAAATAAATTCCATTAAACGTTAATATCCTTGAAGTTCTTATCATATCCGCATTGACGAAAAAGCTTACAACTTAAAAAACGGCCGGGCAAAAATGAAAGTTATGGGATCGAGCAGCTTAACGGGTCAACACCATAACTTTCATATGATTTACCCCCAATTGAACCGCTTTTTAGGGATCAGGTTATACAGATCTGGTTTCGCCCTCTTTCATGGCGGCCCATTCTTTTTCCGCTTTAATCCATGCCTCTTCTGTAGCATCTTTTTCCCAGGCTTCAAGACCTCTTTCGGCACGGGTGGCCCCGGGCAGAAAATTATCCAGGATGATGGCAATGATGGCGGTCACCGCCATTCCTGTGGTCAAGATGGCCTGGAAAATATTGCCCAGGGTGTTCACAAAGGTACCGGCCGTTCCCCAGACAAGGGGAACCGCACTGGCAGACAACATGGGGTTAAAGTGATAGGGAACACTTAACCCGCAAAAGAAGGCAAGACCAATGATAAACAAATTCCTTGAATTATTCAGATTTACAATTTGAAGATTGGAAAGACCCACCGAAGCAATCATCCCAAAGAGCCCCACAAACATGGCACCCACCACCGGTTTGGGCAGGGTGGCAAGGCTGGCGCCGAATTTTCCGCAAATGGGAATAATCAGCATGGCAAG
>JAHIVS010000105.1 GCA_018816605.1 Pseudomonadota bacterium | reverse complement strand
TGGAGGTGCTTGACCAAGGAGGGTATTCCTATCCGTGACAAAAAAACTTTTTTCAAGATGTAAGGGGGGGTCTGCTTTGGACGGTTATTCATCATTTTCATACAATAAAGAGATTGTGTTTTTAGGGGACCGGTCGAGAAATACTTTGTCGGGCAGGGGAATTTTTTCCAGTGGCTTAAACCGTTTGTCCAGGATTCTTTTGATGTTTTCATGGGTATCCACCCATCCGTGCCGTGTGGGGTAACGGTTTTTAGAGCTGCTGAGCACATAGAGCCGCCCCCCTTTTTTCAGGGATGCTTGAATACGGGCTACCTCTTCTTCCATGGCCGGGCAGTGCTGGAGGGTCCAGACTGAAATGGCATGATCCACCCGGAACCCCTGTTGGGTCATTTGATCCAGGGCCTGGGGTGAACAGGAGATAAACCGGGGAGAATTCACAAATATTTCCGCCCGGGCCCGCATGGAAAGACTGATGTCAACACCGAGAACCCAGCAATGGTGACGGTCAATCAAAGCCTTGGCCATTCGGCCCAGGCCGCAGCCAAAATCAAGAATCCAGGTGGTATCATCGGGATTTAAGTAATCTTCTAGAACCTTTAGCAGCCAGGGGGTTTCTTTTTCCCAACGCTGGTTTGTGCTGAGACCTTTGGTGGGGGGGAGACTGACCTGCCGAGCCATGAATAAACTGCCGGTTTCAAAGGCCCCGGGCCAATAGTCGTTCATATACGCTGAGGGATCAGACCCATTGCCTCCCATCTGAATCCACCGTTGCAATTGGCGTTTAATTTGGCTACTGACCGCCTCCCAATCCCCAGGGCTTGCCTGTCTGAACAAACGAAGGGATGGATACCAAGGGGAATCCTCCCGGTCCGTGAGCCACCGCCAACTGGGAGAAAAGGGCAAAACCGCCCATGCCCGTATTCCCAAGGCCCCTGCCAGATGGAGGGGGGCAGTACAGGAGGAGATAATCAGATCCATGTTTGCCATGGCCGCGGCTGTTTGGGACATATCCTGCAAACGGTCTGAGAAATCTATAAGGCTCAAATCTTTGGAACTTGCGTCTAATTCCAACAGGCCAGCCCCTTTTTGTAGGCTGAAAAAGCAGACCCCTGGTATATCCATAAAAAGCTGAAAGGATTTCAGCCCGGGGGATCTGAGACCATCGCTTTCAAATTCCGGGTTGCCAGCCCATATCAGACCAACCCGCAGGTCACCTTTCCCTTTGTCAATAATGGGTTTCCATTGTGAAACCATTTTTTTGTCGGCAACAAGATAAGGCGTACTTTGGACGGGCAGGGTTGCAAGGGTGATGCGAAACAGGGTGGCCAGCCCCATGAGCCGATACTGGACATCAAATTCGGGCAGGGGATCTTTGGGTGGAAAGGCAACCACCTGGTCCACCCCCCTGATAGAGGAAAAGAGTTTCATCAGCGGGCGGGGGCATTCCAGAATGATGCGCCCCTCCTCCTTGGGAATCAAGAGAATAAAGCGTGCAAACTGGATCAGGTCCCCAAGACCATGATCCACATGGAGAAATAATGTTCGTTTTCCAAGGGAAGACCCGTCCCATTCAGGAGGATCAAATTGTCTCTTTTTAGATGCCCACTCTGGCTTTTTCCAAAGCCAGTGATCATATTTTGGCCAGCCTTCAGAGTACCGTCCTGACAGCAGTAACACCTGGGCCAGGGCGAATTGCGCAGCTGCATAATCAGGCACAAGATCAATGGCTTTATTAAAGAAGTCTTCAGCCGCCTTGAGATCGCCCGATCGTTCCATTATTATCCCCATGGCATGATTGGCTTCCGGATTTTTGGGATGGCGGGTAAGAAAAGTGCGGCAGGTGGCTTCAGCCTCGGCCACGAGGGCCTGTTCCTGTTGGCAAACAATCAATTCATGTACAGCTGGCCAAAAATTCGGAGATCGTTCAAGGACAGCCGTTATAACCCTTGTTGCCGTGTCTGTCCGGTTTTGTTTTCGAAGGGCTGCGGCCAGCTGGACATAGCTTTTTTCCAGGTTCTCACGACGGGCTGTATTCCAGTTTTCGGCCTTTTCCAGGAAATCACCAAGTTTTTTATGGGCCAGAAGGTTGTCCGGCGTGATTGCAATTGCCCTCCTGACCGCCATAATAGCAGCTTCAGTGGCACCGCCCAAATGGAGTGCCATGGCATAATCAATGAAATAGGATGATTTGGGGTCATTTTTTACGGCTATTTTCAGGACGTCTGAGGCTGATTTTGGATCCCCCTCTTTCAAGAGAATAAGCCCCAGAAGACGGTGGGATTCTGCATGATCCGGATCTTTTGATAGAATGCAGGACAGGGTGTCCCGGGCCTGGATCAGTTCCACTGAGGCCAGGTGGTGTTTTGCCTTGTTCAAGAGCGCCTGTGTGTTCGATGTCATAATGGCATAAACCTTGTTGTTATTTACTATGGGCGCAGCCAATGAATTTGAGAGACAATAAAGCAAGGGATGAATTTACTCTCCTCAGAATTGTCCTATCCTCTTTACTTGCCCACCTGCGATTCATAATTCCAGGATTATACCTTTGAGTCAAGGTCTTATTGTCCGGCGGCATGCTTTGGTTAAATATTCCAATTTTCTTCTGTTGTGTTTAATTTCAGAAATCTTGATTTAGGAAACGAGAGCTTTGCAAGACGAGAAGATTCTCCAATTTTAACATTTTGGGAAATTTTTTTTTCTTGTTACCTTTTTTATCCAGTTTACCTTCAAGTGTCTCTGCTTTTTGGATAAATTTTTTGAGTTCCTCTTGGAAAACCGGATGACTTACCAATTTAACAAGGCGGGCATCCCCAAAGGCCTTTTTAGAGGAAACATTTGGCCGGTGACGGCTATTACCGCCCTGGCCCATATAAACCCCAGGGAAGAGAGATCCTTCTCTGGGCAACCCAAAACCCCTGATAATTAAGGTGAATAAAGGAGGTGATGTATGGAAAAAAATGATTTTGAAGCGCGGATCGGTAAGGCCTTTACCGTGACCCATTCTGATGGGGAATCTGTTGAGCTGAAACTTCTGGCTGTGGAGCCCGGCGTGCCCGTTCAGGGGATTCCAGACACAAGACAAGAACCCTTTTCCCTTGTATTTTTAGGACCTGAAGACTGTCATTTACCGGACAATTCCTATCATTTTTCAAGCGATGATGGATTTGATAACGCTTTGATTTTTATCTCAGCATTCAAATCCGAAACCGGCAAGGGAATATACTATGATTCGGTCTTTACCTAAGGGACCTGATCCAAGGGTCTTGATCTAACCATAAGGTTCATCTTTTTCAATTTCGATTTTTAACCCAATTTTTTTGGAGGAAAACAATGGCAGAGCCCTTTGTTGGAGAAATAAAAATGACCGGATTTAATTTTGCGCCCAGAAACTGGGCATTATGCGACGGTCAAACCATGCAGATCAATCAGAATCAAGCCTTATACGCTTTATTGGGAAACTCTTTCGGAGGAGACGGTAGATCCACCTTTAAGCTTCCTGACCTGAGGGGCAGAACGCCCATCGGGGAGGGAAATGACGGGATGGGACAATACTATACCCGGGGCCAGGCCGGCGGTCAGGAAGTGGTGGCCCTCACAGAAGGTAACATGCCAACCCACACCCATGAATTCAGGGCAGGGATAGCGGTTTCAGACAAACAAAACCTCGGCAATAAAAGCGATCGCATCCTGGCCAAAAGCAGCGGATTACCCGCCTATGGTCCGGCAGCAAATCTGACCCAGATGAATCCTTCAACAATTACAAAAACAGGGGGAAATTCATTTCATGAAAATGTACAGCCCAGCCTGGTGATCAATTTTGTGATTGCGTTACAAGGCACTTATCCTTCCAGAAATTAAATATCCCATCTTCAACCAATATAAGAGGAGACACATAATGGCAGAATCGTATCTAGGTGAAATTCGAATTTTCGGGGGGAACTTTGCCCCAAAATGGTGGGCGCTTTGCCAGGGACAGATATTGGCCATATCGCAATATGACCAGCTTTTTTCTTTGCTGGGAACCATGTACGGGGGAGACGGCGTGACCACATTTGCCCTGCCGGATCTTCGGGGCAGGCTGCCTGTCCACCAGGGACAGGGCCCGGGCCTGACCCAAAGATTCATGGGGCAGCGGTATGGTTTGGAAACAGAACGGCTGACGGTTTCCCAGATTCCCGAACATACCCATTGCCTTCAGGCATCTTCTGATGCGGCCGCTCAAATAGATGCCACAGGCCATGTGCTGGCAAATTTTGATCCAAAAAAATTTTACGAACCAGGGGAGGATGCCACCCAAATAAGAGACTTTTCCCCGGATGCGGTTGCAGAATCCGGTGGGAACCAGCCCCATACCAACACCATGCCCTGGTCCGGCATCAACTTTATCATTTGCACGGTCGGCACCTATCCGTCCCCAAATTAACCCATCCATTCCAAAGGAGGACAAAAATGTCAGAACCTTTTATCGGTGAAATTCGAATGTTCCCATATAACTTTGCCCCCAGAGGCTGGGCCTATTGCCGGGGGCAACTTGTTCCCATCCAGGAATTCACAGCGCTTTTTACCGTCATCGGCTCAATATACGGCGGGGACGGCATAGTCAGCATGGGACTGCCCAACCTGCAGGGAAGAGTCCCGGTGCAGCAGGGACAAGGCCCGGGCTTGAGCTACTATCCCATTAGTGCGCTCGGGGGGCAACCGGCCTCGCACATAGATGAAACCCAACTGCCCGAACACACCCACGGGGCAGTGGGGACCATAGCCGATGCAACCAGTGGTGTTCCCGACAACACCATGTACCCTGCCGTGGATAATGATGCCAGTTCAAAATTTTATGCACCATCCACCTACCAAAGAAACCCGGGCAGTGCCGCACCCATGGCAGGTGGGGCCTTGGCCGCTGCAGGCCATGGCCAGAACCATGAAAACCGGCAGCCCTATTTAACCATTCCCTTCTGCATCGCCCTTGAAGGAGTTTATCCCTCAAGAAGCTGATACCCGAAGATACGGCTTGATTTCCCGGCACAGAACCTGTCGCCGGGAAATCATTCGGCATTTTTTCTTAGATCTGGATAAGATTATGATTGAGACCTTAAAAGATATCCGCCTCAGGCCCATCCGGGAACCTGAGGACATGCTGCTGTTACAGCATATATTTGCCACCTCCAGGGATTATGAAACACAGGCTTACGGATTCCCGGAACCGGATCTGACCCGATTTCTTACCCATCAGTTTTTATTGCAGCATCACCAATACATGGCAACCCCTGATGCGCAGTTTTATATCATAGAAAGCCTTAACGGCGATCCCCTGGGCCGGTTTTATCTCCGGCAGATGCCCTATCCTGAAATCCGGGTCATGGATATTGCCGTCCTGCCCGCCCACAGGGGAAAGGGAATCGGAAAACAATTGTTCAAACAAATCATGGACCAGGCAGAAAAAAAAGGGCAACGGGTGAGTATTCATGTGGATCAGAACAATCCCTCCCACGGGTTTTATGAAAATTTAGGGTTTGGATTTGTTCAGGTAGACGGGATCTACGATCTCATGGTCTGGCCGGCCAGACAGACACCCCTGGCCAAAGAAGCTCAGCAGTGTTTGAAGAAGAATCCCAATTAAATTAAGAGAAACGATTCTCCAAAGGTTCAAACCGGATCCAAAGATAGATACCGGCTGCAAGCAGGAGAACATCCCGTATTAACAGGGACCAGGCAGATCCGGCAGTCTGGGTGTCGGATACGGAGAAACAACCGCAATCAAAGGTATGACCCCGGAGAAGGTTAAACCCGATCAGAAGAATAAACCCCACCAGAAGGCCATTTATGATCGCAAGAGACGATTTTGGAAAAATACCTGTGATCAGACAAAACCCGGTTAAACATTCAAGATAGGGTAGAAAGATAGCGATTACATTAATGCTGATTTCCGGAAACACTCCGTAACCGTAAATAATTTTGGCAAATTGCGCTGGGTTTAATATTTTATCAACGCTTGCCCAAATGAAGGTCGCTCCGAGAACAATCCGCAGTATCAGTTGAACCCATGCCAACCTCTGCTTTAATTGATTATCCCTCATTTTTTTCAGTCTCAAATCCCATCTCCTCCCATTGTCTGAAACCACCGGCAAAGACCTGAACCTTCAGAAATCTCATGGCCATAAGCTGTGCGGCAAAGGTGTGGCTGTCCGTGCAATCCACCCCGGAGCAATACACCAGAATGGGGGAATCCTTTTTAACAAGTGTCAGCAGTCTGTCCAACCCCTCGTCAAACGCCATCAGGGGGAAGGAAAAGGCACCGGGTAAATGACCCTGGTCATAGACATCCTTTGGCCGGACATCCAGAAGAAAAACCGCCTTGTTTTGAATCATCTGCCGAACCTTTCGGGGATCATGGAGTTCAATCTGAGCATGAACTATGTCTTGTTTGGATTTGGCCGTCACCACCCCCTTGGCGTTATCCCACTGCCCTTTCAGGGCAATACCAGAAGGTGAGAAAAAATTCACCCCAAATGAGATGAACCCCGCAATGGTCAGCAGGGTAAGAATTCCAAACTTTTCGGTTTTTATCATGGAGTCAACCCAAAGGCCCCAGATTTTAGTTGTTTCATGGAATTGACTCTTTTTTCGAGCATCAAAAGCATAAGCCATTGTTCCAAAAGGGGGCTGATTCCTTTTTCCGGCAAAGAATCAGCCGAAAAATGGTCTGCCAAAGGTTCCCGAGGTTCAGCCAAAGAGGCCAGCGCTTTGGCCAACGGTTCCAGAGGATTTTCCCGTGGGTCTGCCTGTGAATCTTGTTTTTTCAAGGCAGATTCCATGCGCAAAAGACCGGCAGCTATCTCAAGGTCCCTGGCCTGAACATCCTTTTCCCCTTCTTGTGCGTCCTCTTCTTCAGCTTCAAGGGCCCGGTACATGTCCAGGGCATCCCGAAAATACCCCTGGCTTTCATATATCCTGGCAAGTTCCAGGGTAATAAATTCATCACTCATGGTTTTTTTTCCTTTTTTACTGGGGTATTCTTAAAAATAAGTTCATCCGGCTCTGCCATCCCATGTTCATGTTTGGCCAAATGTTTTATATAATCTATATCAAGCTTCAAACTATTAATTTCTCGCTCAATTTTCCGATTGGCCGTTGCCGTTTGTGCCGCCTGAACCGCAATCAAAGCTTCTTGTTTTTTAAGCTTGTTATAATCCATGACACCATGCTCTGAAAAAAAAATCATAAACAAGAGCAAAATGGTCAGCAGGATACCAACATAAAAGACTGTTTTTTCAAATACCGTCATTGGGGATCATCTTTTTTTAACATCTCTTTTTCAACATCTGTTTGATCTGTTTAATTTCAGGGCTTGCTGTAAGGACAGCTGTTAAAACAAAACAACCGATCCCCAGGAGGATACAGGTAAATATCCCCGCCCCAAGCCCAAGTTTACCATATTCTTCCGTCACGATGAATTGGGCTGCCCAACGTACAAAAAAGAACATTATAACAGATAAAAAAACCGGTCTGCAAGCAGAAACTATCAAATGGCTTCTGGAAAGGGTTCCGGGCATGTTCACAAACAACACCCCAAATCCTGCCATTGCGGATAGACAAACCGACAAGGCAAGACCCCTGATTCCAAAAGGTGTGACCAGAAACCAGCAAAGTAACAGATTAAATCCAATGGAAACAAGGCCGGCAACAAAGGGACGCCTGACAGAAGACAATGCATAGTGAAGGGTAACAAAAAGCCGGGTTCCGGTATAGGCCCACAGGCCCAGCACCAGATAAAAAAGGCAGCCGGTCGTTTGATCAACAGCTGCGGCATCAAAGGCCCCCTGTTTAAACAAAAGTGAAACAATGGGTCCCCCCAGCACCAGGAAACCTACAATGGCAGGGATGGTAACAAAAAAAACAAGATGTGCCCCCTTTGCAAATTCCTTAAATACTTCATTTGATACTTCAGCAGATACCCCCTCTTGTTTTCCCTGGGTCACCATTCTGGACAAAGAGGGCAATAAAACCGTTGAAAACGAAACCGCAAACAATGCCAGGGGAAATTGTACCAACC
>JAHIVS010000104.1 GCA_018816605.1 Pseudomonadota bacterium | reverse complement strand
GCCTTAAAAACCTGTTCGGATAAAAACCTAAGAATCGGATATGGAGTCCCGGGTGTCCCCTTTTTCTTCATCCAATACACTTCGGACCCTCTTTGCCAGGTCTTTTTTGGAAAAGGGTTTCTGGATGAAGTTCACGCCCTTGTCAAGGACACCGTGGTGGGCAATGGTATTGGCCGTGTATCCGGACATGAAGATGCACTTTAAGTCCGGGCGAACCGATTGCAGACATTTTTTTAGCTCAAGTCCGTTCATTTCCGGCATGATCACATCGGTGACCAGCAGGTGAATTTTTCCTGCATGCTCCCCTGCCAGCCGGATGGCCTCCCGGGGTGTACCGGCGGTCAACACGGTGTAGCCCAATCCGGCCAGGATCTGTCGGGCAAGCTTGAGGATGGCCCCATCATCCTCCACAATCAAAAGTGTTTCACCGCGACCCCGGGCAATTTCTTCCCTGGTTTCCTCTCGGGGCGCAGCAGCCGTGCCTTGGTTCCGGGGCAGATAGATCTTAATGGTGGTGCCCACCCCCTTTTCACTATACACGTTTATGAACCCGTTGTTCTGCTTGACAATGCCGTAAACCGTTGACAATCCAAGTCCGGTTCCCTTATCCGGTGTCTTTGTCGTAAAAAACGGCTCAAACACAATGTCCAGTATTTCCTTGTCCATACCGCAGCCATTGTCGCTCACAGCCAAGGTGACAAACTCGCCCGGCACAAACCCATGGTGATCTGAACAATAGTCGCCATCAAACACCGCCGTATCGGTTTCAATGGTGATTTTACCCACGTCCGAGATGGCGTCCCTTGAATTGACGCACAGATTGGCCAAAACCTGATCCAGCTGGGAGGGGTCCATTTTAACGGGCCACAGCTCTGCCCTGGGCCGCCAGGCAAGGGAAATATCCTCGCCGATGAGGCGCTGGAGCATTTTAAGCATTATGGCCACATGTTTGTTCAGGTCCATCACCTTGGGGGAGATGGTCTGCTTGCGGGCAAAGGCCAGCAGTTGCCGGGTAATATCGGTGGCGCGTTTTGCCGCCAGGAGGACCTCATCCAGGTCCGAGCCAAGGGGAGATGCCGGGTCCACTTCAGCTGCCGCAAGCTCTGTAAAACCGATAATCACGCTCAGGGCATTGTTGTAATCATGGGCCACCCCGCCCGCCAGGCGCCCGACCGACTCCATTCGCTGGGCCTGTGTTAATGCGGCCTCCAGTTCCAGGCGTTTGGCCCTTGTTTTTTTGCGCTCGGTCAGGTCATGGGTGATGCTTAGGATCTCTGTTACATTGCCCTTGGTGTCCAGCAGGGGGATATAGCTGATTTTAAGATAGCAGTTGGATCTTCCTTCTGAAAACTGGAGCTCTGTTTCCAGGACCTGAAGGGTCCCGGTGTCCAAGGCCGCCCGGAGGACCGGCAGATAGCGGGAATACACCTGGGGCGGCCAGATTTCTTCTTCCTGCCGGCCGATAAATTCCCATTCAGGCCGGCCCGTGAGCCGGACACAGGCCCCATTGATGTATCTGATTTTTAAATGGGTGTCGTAAATGACAAACATATCCGGATGATTCTCAAAGGCCCGTTCAAACCGTTCCCGGCTTTCACGAAGGGCTGTTTCAATTTTTCTCCGGACGGTTACCTCTCTTTTAAGCCGTCTGTTCCAGAACAGAACAAACAACACCAGCACCCCTGCAAAACCGGCAGCCCCTAAAAGCCACTGGACGCCCTCTTCTGCACTTATCCCGTGTTCATATCGGATCGCAAGCCACTTGTTTCGAATGGCGGCATGTTCCTCGGGCGTCATGGCGGCAAGGGTCTTGTTGATAATGCCGACCAGTTCCGGCCAGTCGTTGCGGATGGCCATGGCCTGATTGTGGTTGTCAAAGGGGGTGGGGGCGGCCACCTTTATGTTCGTATACCCCCGGGTCTGGATCATATAGGTGGTGGACAAAAGATTGCCGACATAGGCATCCGCAAGGCCTGTGGACACATCCTTAACCGCTTGCTCAAAAAAATTTTCCGAATCGGCCGGCACAACCTTCAGGCGGATGCCGGGATACGCTTGTTTTAATTTCTGGTGGATGACAACCCCTTCCTCCACAGACACGGTTTTTCCGTTCAGATCATCCAGTGAACCGACAAACCCCGAATCAGTCCGGGTAAAGATGACCCATGGCGAAAAAATATACTCGTCGGTAAAGAGCATGTCCTTTTGCCGCTCCGGGGTGATCTTTGCGGTGGGAACCATGTCCACCACCTGGTGCTTTTTTATATAGGTCAGTGCAGCAGGCCAGGTCACTTCATCTTCGCCGATATATTTGAGTTGAATCTTGTTGCGATCACATATCTGTGTCAGATAGTCGATGGCGATCCCTTTAATCTCTCCATGGGCAAACATAAATGGCGGTGCATGGCCGATGCGGACCCGGACAATGTGCTGTTCACTGATCCAGGCTTTTTCTCCAGGGCTTAGATTCAATGCGAATTCGCTTGCCCGACAAGGAATTGTAAAGATAATCCCCAGGATAAAAACAATACGAATCATGGCGTTAAATGTCATTGTCGAGCCGTGGCTCCTTAATGAAGTGAAGGCGAGAACAGATTATACGGACCGCCGATATTTTCAGATCCCTTGCAGGTTAAAATCGCGGATATTGACTTCACCCTGTCCCCAGGGTATCCTATTTTGAACTCCCAAGTCAAAGCATTTATGCCTTGGCATCTTAAACCGTTTTCTTTGCGGGCATCCTTAAAAATAGTTCCTTAATTTCAGTTCAAAGGGATGGGGATTCAGATAGGTCTGGTCTTTCAGCCAGGGCTGATCGTATTTCATCGCATAATGGCGTATCAGGGTGATGGGAACGATGAGGGGGAGGT
>JAHIVS010000103.1 GCA_018816605.1 Pseudomonadota bacterium | reverse complement strand
GAATCCTGTGGAAAATGTACTCCCTGCCGCGTCGGAAACAAACGTCTCCTTGAAATTCTTGAAAAGATTACCGAGGGAAGGGGGGCCATGAAAGATCTTGAGACCCTGAAAACCCTTTCCGAGATCATTAAGGACACGTCCCTGTGCGGTCTGGGACAAACCGCACCCAACCCGATATTGAGTACCCTTAAATACTTTGAGGATGAATATCTGGCCCATATCCAGGACAAGAAATGTCCGGCCGGTGTCTGTCAGAAACTGATCACCTATACCGTTGTAGCGGAAAAGTGCAAGGGATGTACGGCCTGTGCAAGGGTCTGTCCTGTGGGGTGTATTTCCGGCGCTGTAAAAGAAGCGCATATCATTGATCAAAAGCTGTGCATCAAATGTGGTGCCTGCTTTGACAAATGTAAATTTGCCGCGGTCATAAGAAATTAAGAAAAGGAAAAATCAATGAATGTTGCCAATATTACAATTAATAACAAGAAGATCACCGTCGAAAGCGGAACCACCATCTTGGAAGCAGCCCAGAAGCTGCACATCAAAATCCCCACTCTCTGTCATCTTGACCTGCACGATATCAAGATGGTCAATCAGAGTGCTTCATGCAGGATTTGTTCAGTGGAAGTTGAGGGACGTCGAAATCTGGCCCCGGCCTGTGCCACACCCGTAGCCGACGGTATGACGGTCAAAACCAACAGCATGCGGGCCATTCAGGCAAGACGGACCGTGCTGGAGCTGATTTTGTCCGACCACCCGTTTACCTGCCTGAGCTGTGCCAAATCAACGGACTGCGAACTTCAGACCCTGGCCTTTGAGTTCGGAATTGACATCCGCCCCTTCCAGGGGCAAACCTCCCGTTATCCTCTGGATATTTCCAATAATGCCATCCGCAGGGATCTGGATAAATGTATCATGTGCCGGCGCTGTGAAACCATCTGTAACGAAGTGCAGACCGTTGGTGTGCTCACAGGATACCAGAGGGGATTTGATGCTGTGGTGGCGCCTGCAGATATGCAGCCCCTTTCGGAATCAACTTGCGTTTTCTGCGGTCAGTGCGTATCGGTCTGTCCCACAGGGGCACTCACCGAACAGAGCTCTCGACGCGACATCTGGAATGCCCTGTTTGATCCGGATAAATATGTGATAGCCCAGACCGCTCCCGCCATCCGGGCGGCCATTGGAGAAGAATTCGGCATGAAACCCGGACGATCGGTCACTGGAAAACTTGTGGCGGCCCTGAGAAACCTGGGGTTTGATGATGTCTTTGATACGGATTTTGCCGCAGATCTGACCATCATGGAAGAGGCCAATGAAATCATTGAACGAATAACCAAAAAGGAAAACCTTCCCATCCTGACCTCCTGCTGTCCGGGGTGGATCAGTTTTCTTGAATACCAATTCCCGGATCTTGCCCATATCCCATCCTCCTGCAAGTCCCCCCAGCAGATGATGGGCGCTGTGGTGAAGTCCTATTATGCTCAGAAACTGGGGAAGAAGCCCGAAGATATTGTTATGGTTTCCATCATGCCCTGTCTGGCAAAAAAATACGAGGCGGCCCGGCCTGAATTTACCACGGATGGCGTTCCCGATGTCGACCATGTGGTCAGCACCCGGGGACTTGCGAAGATGATCAAGGAGGCGGGTATTGATCTGGCGACCCTTGAGGATGAAGATTTTGACCATCCTCTTGGAGAATCCACCGGAGCCGGTGTGATTTTCGGTGCATCCGGAGGCGTTATGGAAGCCGCCCTGAGAACCGCTTATGAAACCGCTACCGGCAAGCAGCTGGCCAAGGTAGACTTCAAGGAGACAAGGGGGCTTGAACAGATTAAAACCGCCACGGTTGATATGGACGGCACTCAGCTTCGGCTGGCCATCACGTCAGGTTTGGGATCGGCACGGACTATTTTGGAACAGATCCGCAACAACGAGGCCCAATATGATATTATCGAGATCATGGCCTGTCCGGGCGGGTGTATCAACGGCGGCGGCCAGCCTTCGATCCACGGCGATTTTTCGGTGATTGAAAAAAGAAGACAGGCCCTTTACAGTGAAGATGAGGGAAAGGCATTGCGCAAATCACATCTGAATCCTTCCATCCAGAAGCTGTACAAGGACTTTTTGGGCAAACCGGGCAGTAAAAAGGCCCATGACCTTCTGCATACGCATTATTTCCCCAACAAGGATTACAATGAAAAATAACCGCAGATGCACCCATGGGGCCAACTAATCGGTCCGACCGGGTTTGCAGCAGGATGGCCACCCGTCATTAAAATACCCGGACATAAAACAGATCTGCCGGAATATTCCGGCAGATCTGCCTATTCTGCCGCACTCATTTTTTTTTAAAACAAACCTTTTGCCATCACAGTTCTTTGAGAATCTCGATGTCAATCGATTTCTCCATTTCTATCCAGAATCTGTATGGATACGATATTCTGAAGCGGCACACTATATTTTTCAATGCGCCGGTAAAAGAAAATATATTTTTTTACATACACGTTTTTTAATATGAGATGGGTCCCTGTTTCTGACAACGCTGCAACCTCTGCTCTAGAAATTTTTTTAATGTTTAAGGCCGTGTCTCTTTCTCTGCAGATCAGGCTGACTTTTGTATCCACTAACTTAAGGTAATCCCCGACTTTTTTTAATTTAAACAGGCCGTCAATTTTAAATTGTAGGTTTTTATTGTCTTTCTTCATTTCCATCCTGGCAATAGGGTGTTTTAATGCGTGGTCATAAAGCATATTTGAGGGAAAAGCAAGGTTGCAAAAGAATTTGGGCATTCAACTTTACGCATCCTTTCCATTCCATGCCGTATAAAAAGAGATTGCGTCACCTTGATCTTTGGGACATCCGCAACCATGACCCGCCGCAAAAGGGTTCCGATTACATTCTTGAACCGGTCTGTACAGAATTGACAGTGGCCGGTTCGGATATTGTGAAATTACCGGAGAACCGATCGGATTAAAACGACTGGAAGCCCTTCCGTTTACCCACCTTTCCATGGAAGCGCTCATGGAAAAAGAACCCTGGCACTAAGTTGCATCGCATTGGAGGGTTTGTTGTAATATTTGGTTGGTATCTGTTCGTTTGTTTATATTTCAAATCTTATCTTGACATAAGACACCAGAAATCATAACTGAATTGCAAATATTGCAACCGGGAATGAAAAAAAGGGCAGGGTATCAATCGAAAAAATGGGCAGGATAATGGCGCAGAAAACAGGGGTGTGGATGTCCATTTTTATGCTTATCATCCTTGGATCGGGTGGGGCTTCAATGGGCCAGGAACACCTGAAACCCCGGATGCTCATCGACCAGGCCGGCCGCCGGGTGGAGATTCCGGGCGTGACAAATAAAATTGTCACCACCTTTAAACCCGCCACCCTTTGTGTGCTTGCCCTAAGGCTTGCACCCAGGCTGATCGGGGTGGACACCTCTTCCAAACAGGATAAATTGTCCAAAGCGGTTTTTCCGGGAATTACCCGGGTGGCCGGGGTGGGCAACAAATCCATGGGCATCAATTTTGAAACCCTGGTTTCCCTGGAACCGGATCTGGTGATCCTTTATTCCCAGAAAGACGGGCTTCAAATGGCGGATCGCCTTGCTGCCCTTGGTATCCCCGCCATTGTAATTCTGCCGGAAACCTTTGAAACCATCCAGACGTCTTTGGCACTGATTGCCCGGGCCGTGGGGGAAGAGACCCCCCTCCCTGCCGTGGCACGGCATATGGACCTGATCCTGGACCTGATCCGAAACCGCCTCAAAAACCTTCCCCCAAAAGAGCGAAAAACAGGATATTTTGCCTCATCCAGGGGAATCTTCAGCACCACCACCGGCAACATGATCCAGCATGAAATTTTTACCACAGCCGGAATTGACAATGTGTCGGGCAGCCTTGCCGGATATTTCCAGGATATTTCCCCGGAGCAGCTGTTCCGCTGGAACCCGGATATCATGGTGTTGTCCCGGCATATGAAACGAACCGAAACAACCCGCCTTGCCAACAAAGCGCTTTCCCAGGTTTCGGCCATATCAACCGACCGGGTATATCGCTGCCCCTCCAGCCTGTCCCCCTGGGATTTTCCCTCCCCCTTGTCTGTTCTGGCAAGTCTGTGGCTTGCCAAACGGGTCTATCCAACCTATTTTTCAGACATTGACCTGGCGGATACGGTCAATGACTTCCATAAGGCCCTGTTCGGCAAGACCCTGGATCAAATGGGGGGGCTGATGGATGAGGCCGTTCAATGGTAAGACGCCGACCCTTCTCCATTAAGGCCAAAGGCACACTTTTGGCCCTGACCCTGCTTTTGGCGATTGTCTTTCTGGCATCCGTCTCCATGGGCCGGGTCTTTATCCACGGGGCAGATCTGTTCACCCTTGTTGTCAATTTTATTTCCGGCAACGGGACCCCCCTGGATCTGTTGTCCCAGGAGCTGGTGTTCTGGTGGATCCGGGTTCCCAGGTGTGTCATGGCCATCCTGGTGGGAGCGGGCCTGGCCATTTCCGGGGCTGTTTACCAGGCCTTGTTCCGGAATCCCCTGGTTTCTCCGGACATTCTGGGAGTCTCTGCCGGCTGTACCTTTGGGGCCGCCTTGGGGCTGGTTTCGCCCTTTGATTCCTTCTACCTGGTCCATGTCATGTCCTTTGGTTTCGGGCTTGCTGCCGTGTCCATGAGTGTGGCCCTGGCCCGGCTGATCGGCGTTAAAGCCGTGATGATTCTGGTGCTGGCCGGCATGGTGGTGCTCTCTTTTTTCAATGCCCTGCTCATGGTCCTGAAATATTTTTCAGATCCCTATGAGCAATTGCCCAGTATTATTTTCTGGGTTATGGGCAGCCTGTCCCGGGTGACCTGGGACAATGTCCTGGTCATGGCGCCTTTTACCCTGGTGGGAATTGTCCTGTTCATTGCCCTGGGGTTCCGGCTCAATATCCTCTCTCTGGGTGATATCCAGGCCCAGTCCCTTGGGCTTTCCCCCGTGCTTTTCAGGCGGCTGCTCATTGTGGCCAGTTCGTTTATGGTGGCAATCTCGGTGGCCACCTGCGGCCAGATTGCCTGGATCGGCCTGATTATTCCCCATATGGCCCGGGCCATTGCCGGGCCGGGCCATGAACGAATGATCCCCATAACCGCTCTGTTGGGCGCCATTTTTTTATTGACCGCCGATACCATTGCCAGAACCCTGTCAACGGCGGAAATCCCAGTGGGCATCATTACGGCCCTGACCGGCGCCCCGGTATTCGGGTATCTCATGATCAAAAACAGGGGAAGCGGATGGCTGTAACCCTTGAATGCAGAGATCTTGGGTTTACCTACCAAAACCTGCCGGTCCTGGACGGCATTTCCGTTCAGATCCACTCCGGCCGGTTTTGTGCCATCCTGGGACGGAACGGATCGGGCAAGACCACCCTTCTCCATTGTTTAAACCGGATTTTATCCCCGGATACCGGCAAAATTTGGGTCCATGACCAGGATATCCAGGCCATGGACCCCAAAAAAATCGCCCAACAGATCAGCCTGGTCCCCCAGGAACATCTGGACTTCTTTCCCTACCGGGTACTGGATGTGGTGGTCATGGGAAGAGCACCTTATTTAAGAATGGTCCAACGGCCGGACAGGTCGGATTATCAACTGGCCCGAAAAGCATTGTGTTTCCTGAATGCAGACTATCTGGCCCCCAAAAATTTTAACCGGATTTCAGGAGGAGAACGTCAGATGTGTCTGCTGGCAAGGGCCGTTACCCAGGGGGCCGGCATTATGCTGCTGGATGAACCCACCAACCACCTGGATTTTAACAACCAATACCACCTGTTGACGGCCATGAAATCTTTGTGCCGCTCCAAAAACATCAGTATTGTGGCAACCCTGCATGATCCCAATATGGCGGCCCTGTTTGCCGATGATCTGATCCTGATCAAAAAAGGGGGGATCCTGGCCCAGGGCCCTGTCGGCGAAGTGATGACACAAACACTTGTCTCTGCCCTGTATGAAACCCCATTGGGACAGGTAAGCATCCATGGCCACAAAAAATTATTTTTCCCCCAAACCGTTTTAACCGGACTGACAGACAGGATAGAGACAAAGGACACGATAAAATGATACCGGATTTGCCCTTGGTGATATATTGGCTCGTCACAGGCATGACAGCGCTTGAACTTCTGACCGCAGGCGCACATCTCCCAACTTTATACAGGGTGTTTTTAACCCTTCGGATCTGTACCTGCCTTGCCGGGGTTGTGTTCATTACCGTCTGCACGGGAAGGCCCCCCTTGTTCGGTCCCTTTGAAGCCGCCATTTATATTGTTTTTGTCATGGGAGTCCTGGCATGGGTCTTCCAGAAAAACTGGGGGCATCAAACCGTTTTTTCCCTGTTCAGCAGCCTTGGGGTTCTGGTCATTCTGCTCGTGCAGCTGGGCAACCCCATGGCTCTAAACGAAGATTATTTCATGTACGGCAATCTCTGGGTCAATCTGTTTTTCAATTTGAGGTTGCTGGCAGCAGCCTTTCTGGCCCACGGTGCCAGCCAATACCTGGGCCATATGGTTGAAAAAAAACCAAGGGATCTTCTGTCAACAGGCGGACGGAACACGCTTTTGGTGGGCGCCTGTGTCTATCTTACCAGTGAATGGGCAGGCTCCCTCTGGTGCCTGAACTGGTTCGGAGATTCTTGGCAATGGAGCCGGGGCTTCTTCAAAGCCTCCATCCTTTTTCTCCTTATCATGGCCGTCTGCCACCTGCCTTCTTCCATCAACAAAAACAACCGCATCCAGGGAATATCAGGCATACTGCCGGGCCTTTTTATTATATGGATGATCTTTTACCATTAAGGGCTTTTACCATGATTCAGCGCCTGGGTTCTGTCACCCTGACCTTCTACACCCTTATTGTTCTGATTTGCCTCATGGAAGCGGGTGTGCTTTTCAGCACCGCCCATGGAGAAATCTTCGTTCACATGAATGAGGTACAAATCTTTGAGTGGATCATGGCAACCTGGGAGAAAGCCCCCCTGCCTGTGGTCTGGTTCCTGTCGTTGTGCCTGTGTGCCGCCGTTTTGTTCATGAATGCAGTGTGTTGCAGCCTGGGCCGGCAATGGTCCCTGGCCAAAAAATCCGGCCTGTTCAAAAACTGGCTCTTTTTTTTCCTCCACTGCCTTTTTATAATGGTCTTGGTCTGCCATGGCTTGATCCTGGCCCTGGGAGAAAAACAAAGCAGGGTTCACCTGTTCCCGGGCCAGGACCATTCCTTTGGACCCTATGAAATTCAGCTTGCCGATGTGGTCTTCACCGGCGATCCCGCCATCTTAAAGGCCCCGAAAAAACAACAGCGGGCCCTGATGACCCGGAAAAACATCCGCATCCATGAAAATCATGCCCTCCTGACCCTTGTGAAAAATGACCGCATTCTTGCCCGACAAAAAATTAGGATGCTCTCCCCCCTGCGGTACGGGTCTGTCCAGGTCACCCTGGTCGAATTTGTGATTCAAGGTGCAGACGACCGTCTCGGGGTGGTGCTCACCCTGACCGATAATTTTCTGAACACATTCTTTTTTCTGGTGTACGCCATCATGATCCTTTCACTGGCCGTATTTACCCTGATCACCTGGAAAAGACCTTCCGGCAAAAAACAGAATATGCCCCCGCTTTCATGTCCGGAAACAAAAGGGGAGAATCGCCTGGAAGGCAGAGAAACCCAGATCCGTCCGGATTAAATCTTTGACAGGTCTGCACGCGTCAGAATCCTTATATGAAAAGACTTATTTGCATTTGGCCGGCGTTGGCGAGTCAAATGCATATTGATGCAGATAGGCAAAAATATCCAGCCGATCCGGCTCCGGGATCTTGACCCATTGGTCTTTGCAGGCCAATTTTTCGTATTTTCCAGATGCAAAGACCCTTTCCCACTGGGCCTGGGTCTTGCTGTCCGGACTAAGGGACATGGCGGTCCCAGTATCATTGTGGCAACTGCGGCAGCTCTTTTTAAAGGTGTATTTCCCCTTCCGGGAATTCCCTTTGTCTGCCGAAAAACCCATGCTGGAAAATCCCACAACAAGGGCGACCAATACGAAAACAAACCCTAATTTTTTTAACATCTTTTTTTCCTTATCTTAAATAATATGGACAAATAATCGTTAAAATCTCACGGTGGCCGACACATAGGCATTCCAGACCTTGTCCACAACAGGAAACAGGGTATCCATGGAATTGGCAGCCGATATTTTAACCGGTTCTCCCAGGGGATTTCCACTTCCCGTGTAGTCATAGTCATAATACCTGGCACCCAGTTTTACGAAAAAACTGTCCGCAAAAATCGGCTGGATATAATAGCTTTCCAATACCTGACCCCGGGCAGCCAGCTTGCTGTCCACAAGCGAGTCTTCCGCACCGGAAAAGTTAAACCAGTACTGGGAGCCCCAATTGTATTCAAATCCAAGCCGGGCATCAAAGGGCATGGGGAAAATGGCACCGGCATAGATGCTGTACCCGTCCCTGTCTTGAAGGTTTCCGTTGGAATTGAGCAGCCCATACCCCAGCAGGTTGTAGAACGGATGCCGTGATGTCTGATCAGGGCTGGTATGGCTCCATGCAAATGACAGAAAAAGATCAATGTCCTTATCTGTTTGTTCCATCAGGTTGGTTCTCAATAAAAGCGTTGCCGCATCCCAGTCCCCCAGATTGGTGGTGGGCTCCGTCCGGCTGATGAAGCCCCCTGTGTTCTGGGCAAAGTTATAGGAGCCGGTTGCGGCATTCTGGCTCACCGTAAAGGGCATGACCGTTTGTCCGGTAAACCCGTCTGTGATATCAAAGGCGTGGGCATAATTCAAAACAGCGCTGGTCGTCTCATTGTTAAACAGATCGGCAATGAATCCGAACAAATGCACATCATCCAGTTGTTTGTCTGCCGTGAAAGAATTGCTGTTTCCCCAGTCACTCTCAAAACCAACCCCGTAACACAGTTTAAATGCAGATCCCGGGATGCCGGTAACCTCTTCCAATCCCATGCTTAAAGAGGCCCCGTCAAACTGCCAGTTAATGAGATGGGCCATGGGAGACCCGCCTTCCATATCAAAGTTTGCATATTCCAGGGGCGGTCCTTCGGTGGAAGGTCGGCGGCCCAGGGAAAAGTTAAGAGGGACATCTCCCACGGCATTTTTATAATTAAAATAGGCCCGTTCCAGGTGGATGGAATCATCGTTGGGAAGGCTTGAGGTGGTGCCGTCCAGGGTGACGTCACTCATACCGCCCTGGTAGTTCTGGACGCCGGCGCTGTCCCCCCACACCTTATAGACGGCCATACGACCGGCAAAGCTTAAACTGGGATTGATTTTTGCTTTCATGTTCAGCCGGAATCGGTTGGTAAAGACGACATCATTGTCAATATCGTTTTTTTCCGGTGCCGGGATCAGGTTTGCCTGGGTCATACCGGCAATCGCCTGCTGAATCTGAGCCCCGGTCGCCCCGTTAAATCCGCCGCCCGGTGCGCCTGTATAGGGTGTAAAAAAAGCGCCCATAAAAGAAGGGGGCGCGGTCAGCGTATCCGCGTAATGAATGGAGTCTGCACGGCTCCTAAGCTCTATGCCCAGGGACAATTTGTCCGTCGACGTATGCAGTTCCGCTTCATTCAGGCGGTCGTCCATCTCCTGGATTTCGGATTCTTTGTTTGCATTTTTTTCTTCCATCTCAGCCAATTTCTTTTCAACGGTCTGCATCGTCTGCGTCAATTGACTCAATTGTTTTTTCAGGGCATCGACCTCTGCGTCCGCCATGAGCGCATCCGGCGAGAACGTCGCCATAAAAAAAAGGCTTGCCCAAAAAAACGCTAACACTTTGTTGTGACCTGTTTTTTTTTTCATCCGTTTCTCCTTTTTGGTTTATCTATCTTTTTCTTTGCGAAAATCTCCAATGCCTTGATTTTCCGGGAAATACTCTTTTTTTAATTTTGGAAAAACAAAAGGCCAAGGCAATGGAGACCGCCATTTGAACCGGTATCGCCACCATGAATAGCAAAATGCGTACCCAATAGAAAAATCTTCAACTTTGAATGAAACCCCCTGGAAAACATGAACAATCATCACTCTTGGGCATTGTTTTATTCCCTTACACCTGCTAAACTTAACAGGTGTAAGGGAAACAGGTGTTAAGACAGTGAAAACTGAAACAACTGATAAAATTGTGAATCCACCACACCCACGCTTTTATAATAAAACAACAGGATAAAATGGACATTTCAAAACATTGGAAGCGGATAATCGATACCCTGCAGGAAGGAATTCTTGTGTTGGACACCGCAGGCATTATTCAGGCAACCAACCCGGCTGCCGAAAAACTTACCGGATATCCCATGGCAGAGTTGACCGGTGCCTCCTGTCGAATTTTAAATTGTACCGGTTGCAAGATCATTGGAAAGGGGAAGGGAAAAGAGTTTTGCAAATTATTTATGGTCGGACGGTCGAAAGTTAAAAAATGCAGGATCAAGAACAAGCAGAATCTTTCAGTTCACATTCTCAAGACCGCCTCTGTTTTGGAGAACGACCAGGGAGAGGCAATTGGTGCGGTTGAAGTCCTGACGGATATGACAGACCTGGTTAAAAAACAGCAGGAAATCGAATCTCTCAAGCATATGTTCCACCTGGATGATGGTTTTAACGGTATCCTGGGCAAAACCCCGGTAATGGAAAATCTGTTTCAATTGATCTCCAGTGTTGCCCAATCCGATGCGCCGGTACTCATCCAGGGAGAAAGCGGTACCGGAAAGGAACTGGTGGCCCTGGCCATACATGAAAACAGTCCCCGGAAAAACCAACCCTTTATAAAGGTTAATTGTGCCGCCCTGAACGAAAGCCTCCTGGAAAGTGAGCTGTTCGGCCATGTCAAAGGATCCTTTACCGGTGCAGACAAGGATCGTGTGGGAAGATTTGAAGCCGCCAATACTGGGACCATTTTTCTGGATGAAATTGGGGATATCCCTTTGTCCACCCAAGTAAAACTGCTCCGGGTATTGGAAGAAAAAGAGGTGGAGCGGGTGGGGGATCACCATCCGTTTCCCGTTGATATCCGGATTATTACCGCCACCAACAGGGATCTTGAAAGACTGATCGAAACAGGGACTTTTCGGAAAGACCTTTTTTTCAGAATCAATGTGTTTCCCCTCAACTGCCCGTGTCTGACAGACCGGAAAGAGGACATTCCGCTGATTGTACAAAATTTTATCCGCCGAAATTGTGCCAAAAACCAAAAAAACATCCTGGAGGTTTCCGCCGATGCCATGGAAATCTTTCTGGGCTACCATTGGCCCGGCAATGTCCGTGAACTTCGGAATGCGATAGAATATGCGTCTGTTTTGTGCGCACAAGGGTGGATTGAACCCAAGCACATTCCCCCGAAAATCAGAAATGGGTGTCAGATTCGCAAAGAAAAAATTTTACCGTCATCAACAGACCCGTCTGAGCGAAATAAGCTTTTAGCGCTTCTCAGACAGACCCGGGGGAACCAATCCCAATTGGCGCGAACGCTTGGCATCAGCCGGGTGACCCTTTGGAAGCGAATAAAAAAATTGGGCATTCGTATCCCGGAGGATATTTAAAACAGACTCAATCACAGCGCACCCCATCTTGGTATTTACAATTCCCCGGGTTTATTGTAGAAAATGAAAAGCTATTCCTAACGCATTCTTATTTTTTAAGGAGGCAGGTGTGATCAACCGAAGTACTGTCAAAACTTTAGGTTTGAAACCTATAACCCGTACCATGTGCTACGAGTTTTATATCAAGGTAAACTCGGAACTGGGAACCTCCGATGCCATAAGAGAATCGGTCTCCTGGTGGCAGGATGATGGTGAAAAACTCAACCGTCTCTGGTGGGTTCTGAACTATTATTCAGAAAATTTTGATCCGGATCGCAATTTACGGGCATATGTTGAAAGACACCTGGATGCGCTTGCAAAAAAAAGGCAGGTGCCCCTTGAAACCTAGACGTTTTCCATGTCAATACGAGGTTCCGGGCCGGCCCCCCAGATATCAACAATTTTGGTATTGCCAGGATAATCAAGGGTTTTATAATGGGTGATATTGGACAGTTTTTTGGTTATTTCCCCCAAGCGGGTGACCTGGGATTTAATGGAATTCAGGCTGGGGTCTGTCTTGTCCGGCCCAGAATTCATTAACATCAATTCAGAATAACCGATAATCGCCTGGAGGGGCTG
>JAHIVS010000102.1 GCA_018816605.1 Pseudomonadota bacterium | reverse complement strand
TGCCGATAAGATCGGTGCGTTTTTGTTTTCCGTCACCTCCAGCAAGATCCTGATTCTGTTGATCCTGAATGTGATGCTGCTTTTTCTCGGCGCTATTGTGGACTGTCTGCCCCTGATGATTATGTTTATCCCCATTGTCAAGCCGTTGTTTGTATCACTTGGCATGGATCCGGTCCACGCAGGCGTCTTCATGGTGCTGAACATGACCATAGGACTGTCCACCCCGCCGGTGGGCACCAGTTTGTTCATTGCCGCCAGTATCGCAAAAACCGATATCCAGACAGCCGGCAGGGCGATGCTTCCTTTTTTGGCCGCCTGCATCCTGATCCTGCTGCTGGTTACCTATTTCCCTGTGTTCACCCTGTGGATACCCAACTGGGTCATGGGATAACCTGTGTTATGGGCAATGGGGTATGCCGGGTACCAGCGGAAGATTTTTTTCAGATAAAAAACAATTTAAAGATGAAAATATAAAAAAAAAGGAATTGCCATGTCCAGTGAAACTTGTGAAATAATGGAAATCGAAACCTGCCTTATGGAGCTTCTCCATTCCATCCAGCGGGCCGATATCCAAGCCTACCTGCGCCGGGTCAGCGATCAGGTTTCCTGTTTCGAACCGGAAACCCTGGGGCATCTGTTAAAGGGAATCGGTCTCCACCGCTACCTGGTGGAACAGGCTGAACCCGTGGAAAATTACCACATTGAGCTCATGGATCCTGTCATAAAAGTTGCCAAAGATATGGCTTTTGCAGCGTATACCCTCCATCTGACAGAGAAAATAGACAAACAAGACCGTATCCAGTCCGAGAACGTGACCCGGATTTTTCAAAGGGAAAAGGGTGTCTGGAAAATGGTTCATTTCCATCGCTCTTTGTTCCTCCCGGGATAATACTTTTTTTGTCGTGATTTTCTAGCCTCATGGCTGTTGGAAGCTCAAAATTGTGGTGACAGCGACTGGAACAATTAAAATTTTCTTTCCTGTTAAATGCTTGATAAAACGCGTAGTGTCGTGGTATGGAAAACCTGACGATTATGAAAGGCACTCCCTCAATGGCAGGCGATAGAGGGAGGATATCGTTCCCCTGGGAAGGGAGAAGCATCCGTGTTGAAGCAGTCTCACAAGACCATTTGCGGAAAAGTCATGATAGATATAGACAATATGTCAATTTTGATTGTTGACGACATGAAGAGCATGCGGTCAATCATTAAAAAAACACTGAGAAACCTGAACCTCGGGCAAACTATTCATTTTGCGGAAAACGGGGTGGAAGGTCTCAGATGTTTGCATACCAGCCGGGTGGACATTGCCATTATTGACTGGAAAATGCCCGTGATGACAGGCTCGCAGATGCTGGATGCCATTCGAAACGACCATCGGCTCAGGGACCTTCCCGTCATTATGGTGACAGCCGAGTCTGAAAAGGATATTGTTCTGGATGTGGCCGAGATCGAGGTGGATGGATACCTGTTAAAACCATTAACCCCGGCCGTACTGGATGAGAAAATCAGGGCGGTGGTGGAGCGGGTGAACAACCCGGATGATGCCACCCGGCATGTGCGGATGTCCAGGGAATGCCAGGATGCAGGGAATCTGAAACTTGCCATCCGGCATATGGAAATGGCGGTCAAGCTCAAGCCAGCGGCCTCCCGGCTGATCCGAAATGTGGGGCTGCTCTATGGCAAGGCCGGAAAACCCGATATCCAGGAAGAATGCCTTTTAAAGGCAGCTTTCGTGAATCCCCAGGATGCCATTACCCGCCACCTGCTCAGCAAGGTTTACTGGAAGGAAGAAAAATGGAGCGAGGCTGTCCGGTATTGGTGTGAAGTCCTTTCCCTGACCAACAAATTTAATGAAGATGCCATTAAGATTGGTGAGGCGCTTCTGGGATACAACCAGAACCCTCAGGCCATAAAATTGTTTTCCACGCTTATCGACAAAACAGAAAAGAACCTTCCGTTAAAAGAGAAAATTTTGGATATGTGCATGGAGGCAGGGGAGGTTGGCTTCTCGAAACAATTGGTGGAAAAGCTTATGAAAGAATTTCCTTCAAACCACGGCCTGGTGTATAAGGCCGGCCAGATTTGTGAGGCATTGGGAGAGGAAGACAAGGCCCTTGAATGCTTTTTATTGGCAGACCAGCGCCCGGGCAATCCCCTGGCCGTCAAGCTTAAGATTGCCCGGATTTATTTTTTGAAAAACAAGGTTATCCAGGCGGATGGTTATCTCAACCAGGTGCTTCGCATGGATCCCAAGAACAAGGAAGCCTTGAGTATGAGACGTTCAATCTGATGTTTTGCCCCCTTAACCGGTTCCGGGGCAGAAAAGAGTGTCAAACATCCAGCCGGTTTCATTCAAATATAGTTTTGTCCATGGCATAGGCTTCGGCTGCATCGGTCTGCACATCCCCACTTCTTCCATGACCGGGCAGGTGGAAACCCAGTCCATTCCCCTGCCGCCCCATTTTTTTGGGATAGCGGCATCCCATGCGATTGGGCTTTCCGGCTTCCCGGAGAAACTGTTTGGGGAACGGGAGACTATCTGCATCCATGTCCAGGATCATTTGCCGGGGGCTTCCCGTGGGCGCAGGGGTTTAGGAATCGATCAAAGGGCGGGTACGGGCAGGTCTCGTCGGGTATAATAATCAATGATGATCTGCTGGATCTCTTTACTTTCAATCATTTGACCCAGTGTTCGCTCTATTTCATCAAGAATATCCATCAGGCGGGAGTGTTTTGAAATGCCGATATAAACCTGTTTTTTTTTGCTGAAGCGAAATGGCGCGATTTCAATTTGATCTGCAATCCCCATTTTGT
>JAHIVS010000101.1 GCA_018816605.1 Pseudomonadota bacterium | reverse complement strand
GACATCCTTGGCTCTGGTATGGACCGCTTCATGGTGGACACCGATTTCTTGGTACAAGGGATTGTCTGAAAAGGATTTCCCCTCGCTGAAATACCATTTTCCAAAGGCGCAATCGATATGGGAAACGACCTGTTCGGGTTCCATCTGTTTCAGATTTGCAAGCACCGCCTCAAGGGTGGTACGCCATCCCATGTGGGCCACCTTCACCTCGCCGATGTTGAAAGCAGCCCGGCCGGTCCGGATCTCATTGGCAGAAAGGCTTAATATATCGGAGATGTTCATTACCTCATCCGTATTGATCTTTGATTCAAATATCCGTATGCCGATGTCCAAAGAATCCTTGGTGATCCCCTGAACATGGTCGGACATTCGTTGGACCTCTTTGGAGGAATGGGTCACCTTGGTATTTATTTCAGCCATACCAGTGGCTGCCTGTCCGGCATTTTCAGAGATTTCCCGGGTAGCGGCAGATTGTTCCTCCAGGGATACGGCAATGGAGGTAACCATCTCACTCATACTCCCGATGACATCGGTTATCCCGGTGATGTGACGGATGGAATCCTTGGTCAGGCTGGAAACCCCTTCTATCATCTCCCTGATCTTCAGGGTGGCCACGGAAGTCTGTTCCGCCAGGCTCTTTATTTCTCCTGCTACGACGGCAAAGCCCTTGCCTGCCTCGCCGGCCCTGGCTGACTCAATGGTGGCATTCAAGGCCAGAAGATTGGTCTGGGCAGATATTTCCGATATGGTGTCCGTGATATGGGTGATCTGACTGGCCGCCGTTCCCAGTTTTTCCATGGATACGGTTACCAAGCCTGAAATATCCACGGCCTGGCCCGTGATGGTGCGTGCCGAGTCCATGTTTTTGGCGATCTCTGAAACCGTGGCGTGCATCTCCTCGGAAGCGGCCGCCACCATGTCGATATTATTGGATGCCTGCTCCACGGCTGCTGCCACAGAATCCATTTTGCTGCTGACCCGGCTGCTTTCCTCACCAAGCGCTCTGGTGTTCGCCTTGGTGGCATCGCATTTTTCCAGCACCTGCTGGGAAAGGGTCAGCATGTTCCTGGACGCACATTGAAGGGTGTCGGAATGGCCCCTGACATTCTTCATTTTGTCACCCAGTTTCTTAAAACAGTCGTCCAGGGTTGTTGCAAGCGCTCCGAATTCCGGGTCATTTTCAAGGCCGCACCCCTGACCCATCCCTTTGTCTCCCTTTGTTAGCTCAAGGACATGCTCCCTTAGAATCGATACAATGGAAGCGATACGGGCAAAGACGGCAAGGCAGGCTCCCATGATACAGACAAAAGCAAGAGCAGACAAGGCCAGAAAGCCACCCCAAAAAGAGTGCACGGCAAATTTTGCCAGCAGGGGCGCGGCAAGTCCGATCAGAAGGCTGACACCTGCTGCAATAAGCAAAAGACCTTTTTTCCTTTTAAACATTCATATTTCCTTTTTTAAATGACACATAAATCTGGGTTCTGATAAAATTTACCCCTTCCATATATCAAAATTTAAAAAAGTACAAATCCTTCCTGGGTCAAAAGAAAACACGGGACATACGATTTTCCCGGAACTATCGGAAGCCCCCGGTTCAAAAGGAGGTGGCCTGGGTCATCAAGAATATCGGCATTGAGAAAAGGATCGGGTTTCCGGCAGACTGAGGCCTGCCGAAACCCTTGTATTTCTGCATTAATACCGGCCCAGAATTCTCAGGAATTCAGACTTTTCCCCAAGTTCGGCCATCATGGGTGCCAGGGCTTCGCCCAGGATGTCTGCCTCAAGGTCTGCGTAAAACATGTATTCCCAGGGTTTTCCCAATATGGGTCGGGACTCCAGCTTGACCAGGTTGATCTGGGCTTTGGAAAATACCTTCATCACTTCAAACAGGGCCCCTGGCTTGTTGCCCGTTGAAAAAATAATCGAGGTCTTGTTCACCTTTTTATTGCCCTTGTATTCCTTGGCGATGATGGCAAACCGCGTATAGTTCCTGGGGTTGTCCTCAATG
>JAHIVS010000100.1 GCA_018816605.1 Pseudomonadota bacterium | reverse complement strand
TCAGCCCTTGGGGAACTATTATCTTTAAATCGCCAAGCTGCTTGACCTGGCAGGTGTTTTCGTAGATGCGGTCCATTAATTCCTGACAGAGCACCAGGCCGGGATCACCCTGGGCCAGAACGCCTGAACTGCCCAGAACCACGGTGGTGTGGCAGAACCATGCCACATGGTTGGGGTCGTGGCTGCAGGCCAGGATGGTGGTGCCCTGGTCGGCAATTTTTTTAAGGGTTTTCCACAGGTTGACCTGGTTTTTGAAGTCCAGGGCAGCGGCAGGCTCGTCCAGAAGGATCACCCGGGTTTCCTGGGCAATGGCCCTGGCGATGAGCACCATCTGCTGCTGTCCCCCTGAAAGCCGGTCATAGGGTTCAGGGGCCAAATGAAAAATTCCCAGGCCTTCCATGGCCTGGTGCACCTTTTCCATGTCCCGGGCACGGGGCATGAAAAAGCGGTTCAAATGGGGGGTGCGGCCCATGAGGACCATCTCTTCTGCCGTAAAGGCAAAGGGTGAATAATGGGCCTGGGGCACATAGGCCACCTGCCTGGCCATGGCCCGGGTTGAAAGGCTGCGGATGTCCTGGTCCTTGAACCGGATGCACCCGCTGGTAGGGGACAGAAACTTGAGGCAGCATTTGAACAGGGTGGTCTTGCCTGTGCCATTGGGGCCGAAAAGCCCGCAAAGCTCCCCTTTTTTCAGGTGAAAGCTGATATCCTTGAGCACCGGGGTACTGCCATATGAAAAACCAAGATGTTCAATCCGAAGCATTTTACTCTCCCAATAATTGCCGGCCACGGCTTCTGATGAGAAAAAACAGGTAGGGCGCCCCCACAAGGGAGGTGATGATGCCGATGGGGATCTCGTCAGTGGTGATGGTTCTTGCCAGGGTGTCGCACACGATGAGATAGATGCTGCCCAGCATGGCAGACACCGGTATCACCCTGCGGTGATCCGGTCCCGTGATCATGCGGGCGGCATGGGGAATCATCAGTCCCACCCAGGCAATGATCCCTGCCGAGGACACGGCGGCCGCCGTCATGAGGGTGGCAATACCGATGAGCAGCAGCTGGGTTTTGCCCGGATTGATGCCAAGACTCTTTGCCTCCTCCTCCCCCATGGCCAGGACATTGAGTTTCCAGCCCGAGACCCAGACCAGGGTAGATCCGCCCATCACCACACAAGACAGGATCTGCACATCCTGCCACCCGGCATAGTAAAACCCGCCCATGAGCCAGAAAACGATTTCCCTGAGGGCCGTGTCTTGGGCCAGGTATTTGAGGATGCCCACAAGGGCCGTAAAAATGGACCCGGTGATGATACCGGACAGCACCAGGGTCACCACCGGGGTGTCTCCCCGGACCCTTGCCATGGCCCAGGCTATACTGACGGCCAGCGTCCCGAACCCGAATGCCAGCACCTGGACAGAGAGGAAAAAGGCGGGGAACACAATGCCAAGGGCAGCGCCAAAGGCGGCACCCGACGAGATCCCCAGCACATAGGGTTCCACCAGGGGATTTCTGAAACAGCCTTGGAAGACCACCCCGGAGACGGCCAGGGCAATCCCGGCAAGGCCTGTCAGCAGGATTCTGGGAAGCCGGATTCCCCATATGATGGTGTGGTTCAGGGCCGGGATGGCAGAAAGTTCCGGCATCTGGAATAGGTGGGAGGAAATGATCTTTACCACCATGGCAAAAGAGACCCGGTAGCTGCCGCACTGGATGCTTAAAATTGCTGTGGCCACAAGCGCGAGGAACAAAAGGCCGGCCAGTCTGTTGTTTTTCCCTTTGTCAATTTTGGTTTTCATCGGTATTTGCCCATAAAAAAAGGCCACAAAAGATAGACAGATGATATCATCTGTCAGCCTTCGTGGCCGTATCGGTTATTTATTTTTTTTCCGGTCTTGCGCTAAACACCCTTCAGGACGTCTGTTTGGTGTTCATTTAGTATATGCAAAACCGCATGTCAAGGCAATTTTACAGTTCCAAGAATCATTGTGCCGTTGTTGATACCGAGCTGATCCAATAATTCATAGACATATCCTATGATCAATTTTATTTATCATCGATAATTTGAATTAGAATAATGATTCATTCTGTAATATTGTCCAAAACAAAATTACACCTGAATAAACAAAAAGTGAACACACATGAAAACGGATGTTAACAAAGCATATGCGGTTTTAGAAATCGAGCGTAAAATTGTAGGGGTTAAATTAGCTCAGACAAAGGAAGAATTTGATTTATATGCAGCAACTGATATCAGGGCACCGCTGGCTTATTGTGTTTGCGTAAAATCTGCGATGAACGGCGCCTCGTTAAAATTTACCGCTGAGAACTCAGGATGTTCCGGCAGCACCAGAGCCCTCGGGCTGGAGAAATTTGGAAAAGATTTCTATAACGGAAGCGAAGGATGCATGTTAGGCCTGTACCGTAACAAATCAATCGCTGCAGATGTAGCCAAAAGCATGCGGATAAACGAAACGCTCACATACGGCGTTATTGTAAAACCACTCGAATTATTTGAAAAAGATCCTGATATTGTCCTGATCGTTTCTGATACCAAAAATCTGATGCGAATCATTCAGGGATACACCTATATGAACGGTATGCAGGCCAATTTCAACATGATTGGCAATCAGGCTGTCTGCGTGGAGTGTACCACCTATCCGATGCAAACGGATAATATGAACGTTTCCATGTTCTGCTC
>JAHIVS010000718.1 GCA_018816605.1 Pseudomonadota bacterium | reverse complement strand
GGCATAGTGGTTGAAAGAGTTCATTCCAGCTTTCTGAAAAGTGCCGTCAGGTTTGATTCCATCCCAACGCTCCCAAATTGTAGTGGCACCTTGCTTGACCGGATAAAGCCAGGAGGGGTATTCTTCTTGAGTGATTAATTTGTAAGCAATATCGGTGAAACCATAGCGACTCAATACATGACATAAATAGGGTGTACCAACGAAACCAGTAGTGATGTGAAATTGACTATTTCGCACTTCTTCTGCAAGGCGGCGAGCAGCAAGAGGGCGCACCTTTTCTGGTAGTAAATCGAAATATAAGGCCAACACATATGCTGTTTGGGTATTCGGACCGATGCGGCCTGATGGCGTAACAAATTCATCAACGAAGGACTTCTTTATTTGATTAGCCAGATCTTCGTAGTATGTCGCGTCGCCGGTATTACCCAATATTTTGGCAATATTCGCCAGCAATTGAGTGCTGTATGCAAAAAATGCGGTACCTACCAACTCATAGTTGGTCACCGGCGTTGGCAGTCGATCATCCACACCGCGAAAATCCAGCCAGTCGCCGAATTGAAAATCTTTACGCCAAATTAAATCTTCATCAGCCCGACCCCGCACGTATTGCACCCACTCAACAATGCTCTTGTATTGCTCTTCCAGTATGCGTGTATCGCCATAACACAAATAGAGTGTCCAGGGGCAAATCACAGCGGCATCACCCCAGGCCGCTGCACCAGAGCCCTCTTCGTCTCCAAGCTCACCAAGACCAATCTTGGCGATCACATTAGGGACAACATGTGGCACGCTGCCATTTCTTTGATCGAAACTTAAGTCTCGCAACCATTTGGTATAGAAATTTGGCACCTTCATGTTGAAACAGGCCGTACGAATGTAAACCTGTGTGTCGCCTGTCCATCCTAAGCGTTCATCCCGCTGCGGACAATCGGTTGGGACGTCAACAAAATTTCCTTTTTGCCCCCAAAGTATATTGTGCTGCAACTGGTTAATAAGCGGGTGTGAACATTCAAATGTGCCAGTGGGTGTCGTATCAGAATGAACGACAATCCCTACAAAATTATCAAGAGTCAACTCACCCGTAAACCCCTCAACTGAAACATAACGGAATCCATAAAAAGTGAATCGAGGTTCATATACCTCATCGGTATCTTTTGAGCCCTTCAAAGTGTAGGTGGTCATCTGCCTGGCTAAACGCAAATTGTCAATATAGAGGTTGCCTTGCTGATCTAGGATTTCGGCATGGATCAGCCTGACCGTTTCGCCTTCTGCACCGCGAACTTTCATCTGCACCCAGCCCACCATATTTTGCCCAAAATCAAGGATGGTTTCACCTTTTGGCGAGATTAATATTTGAACTGGTTGAAGCTGTTCATGCCGGCGAATAAAGGTGCCATCTTGCGCAACGACGATCTCTTTGGAATGGTCAAACAACCGGACGCCGCTCCAATTGCTATCGTCATAACCGACATTGTCCCAACCGGTTTTTTCCTGTCGGGCATCGTAAGTTTCTCCCATGTAAATATCAGACATGAGAATTGGACCAAAAACTGACCGCCATTGGTCATCACTGCTGATAACATCAACACGGCCGTCATCATATGTTATGTGAAGTTCCAAGAGGAGCGCTAACTTGTTTCCATACAGGCTGCGTTTGCCGTTAAAGCCCAAATAACCACGATACCAGCCTTCACCTAACACTGCGCCGACGACATTTTCACCCTCTTTGATATGGGAGGAAACATCGTAAGTCTGGTATTGCAATCGATGCTCATAACTCGTCCACCCGGGGGTTAACACTGCATCACCAACACGTTGCCCATTCAGCCACAATTCGTAAAGTCCCAAACAGGTAACGTAAACTCGAGCAGAAACGACTTTGCTTTTTGTGTTAAATTTTCGTCTTAATAATGGCGAAGGTTGTGGTTGATCAGGCATTTCACCTAAATCCGGGGTGATCCAATTTCCCTGCCACTTACTGTCTAGTAGACCAGTTTCCCACCAGGCCGGATCGCTTTCTGCAAGTTCCCCCTTTTCATTCCAGACTTTAACTTTCCAATACAGGTGCTGTCTGGCAACAAGTTGCGGTCCATCATAAACTACCTGAGTAGATTGATCAGTTTCAACCTTGCCACTGTCCCAGAACAGGTTCTGTCCATCATCCAAAGATTGTTTTGAGGTTGAGACCCAGATCTGATAAGCAGTTTGAAAGGCGTTACGGTTTTCGCTTTTCATCTGCCAGCTCAAACGCGGCTGCACGACACTAATTCCAATTGGATCAGATTGATATTCACACGTAAGGTTAGAAATGGTTGTTGAAGTCATGATAAGCCCTTATCTATTTGCCAGCCAATTATTGTCAGCAAATCTTGCCTAATATACGTGAACCCACATTATCCTTTGATTGCTCCACTGGTCATTCCAGAAACAAGTTGTCTCTGGAAGAAAATGAATACAAGTAAGGGAATAATCGTGATGATAATTACATCAGCAAAAAGCAAATTCCATTGAGAGGCAAATTGGCTGGTGAAACTGAATAGCGTCAATGGCGCTGTAACATTTTGGTTTCCGGGTAAAAAGTAAAGTGGCCCAACAAAATCATTAAAGATCGTAACGAATGAGGTGACCACCACCGTAACGATGGCAGGTCTTAATAACGGCAAAATGATTGAAAAGAATATTCGCAACGGTGGCGCGCCATCAATCATGGCAGCCTCATCAAGCTCCCTTGAAATAGTCCCCATGAAAGCTTTGAAGACAAGGATGGCAAATGGCAAGTTAAATGCCACATCAATCATGATCATACCGAAAAGCGTCTTGTAAATTCCAAGCCACTTAAGCAGGAAGATGGTTGGCACAACCGCAGGCGGTATGATAAGACCTGCGAGTATAAAGGAGCCTACAATCGATGCAATTCTGTCAGAGCGACGATGCATAACGTATGCAACAAGAGAAGATAGCACAATAATTAGCGCGACAGAGCTGACCGTCACCACGGTACTGTTGAATAAAGCTAACAGCATTCTATTATTGCCAAAAGTCATGACTTGATGGAGATTTTCAAATAACTGAAAGTCACTTGGCCATGTGAAACTGAATTGTGATGCTTCCTGGCGTGTTTTTGATGCCATAAAGACAATATAAATAAAGGGAATAATAAATATTATGCCAAATACTATAAGTGAAACAAAATCCAGCCAATATTTTGCTGCGAATTTTCGGAGTTTCATAGATCAATCTCCTTGCGATTGAAATATCTCATCAAAGGATACACGATGCAGGTCACCATAATAAAGAGCACGACGTTGCCAGCAGTTGATAAACCATAGAACCCGGCTTGATACTGTTTGTAAATTACCGAAGTAAGCACATCAGATGCAAAACCAGGCCCCCCTCGCGTCATAGCCCAAATCAGGTCAAATGAACGCAAGCCCCCAATGAAAGACAACAAAATAACTGTGAATGTGGCATTACGCGTCAACGGAATCGTAATGTGCCAAAATTTTGCCCAGGCACCACCCTCAAGACTCACAGCTTCAAAGTAATCTTGCGGTATTGACACGATTGCCGCCATGAATATAACTGTTGCGATGCCAACACCCTTCCAAACGTCAACCAATGCTACAGAGTAAAGGGCAAGAGCCGGATTACCCAACCAATCTGGTTGAGGAAGTCCCAAGAAACCAAGCGTGACGTTTATCAGGCCCAGCGATGGTTGCATTATGGCTGAAAAAGTAATGCCAACCGCAATGGTGCTGACCAATACCGGAAAAAAGATCATCCCCCTCAAAAGCCCTTTTAAGTGAATTCTTGAAGTGAGCAACACAGCCAGCGGCAATGAAAGGACAACCTTGAGACTGCTGGTTAAGATGGCATAAATAATTGTGTTTCGTAGCCCCGTGGTAAGCATGCGATCTGAGAAAAACATAAGATAATTTTCGAAGCCGATGAAGGTTGCATCGAATAAGGTCCATCGAGTCATGCTAAAGTAAAAGGCCAGGATCGTCGGTACAATAAAAAAAATGATGAAAATAATGGCAGCAGGTAAATAGAACCAATGGGAATACGTACTCAACGCTACCTTTGACTGTGTATTGTTTTGCATTAAAAACCTCACAAAAATCGACGAACACCACGGCTAGTTTTTTTTGAGGATCAGCATTTTGTAGGCTGATCCTCAAAAATACAGCATCATTCTTACATAAACAGTTTTTTACCAGCCCTGCAGGCCAAGTTGAACTGCTTGTTTTTCAACATCCTCGTCATAGGCCTCTGCGGCAGCTTCGGCGGTCATTTGACCGGTTCCAACTGCAACACAGAAATGTTCAAGGTTTGGACCTTTGACTGGTGAGAGGAACTCAAGTGCGGGAGCGGAATTTCCGGCATTGATGTAGGCTGCGATATCTTTTACAGCAGGTAATACATCATCAGGAAGTGCCGCACCTTTGATCAGATATGGGCCAGAAGGAGGCACTGCTGCATTTAAGACTGCAACAGCTTCAGGAGAAACCATGAAGGCCAAGAAATCTTTGGCAACATCAAGTTTTTCGCCAGTGGTTGTCTGGGGGATGTAGGTTGCTAACAGCATCCAGATGGTTGCGCCATTCTTGTCAGCCGTCGGACCAGGTTGAGCAAAGAAGCCTATGTCATTGATCTTGTCAGGCCAGTTGGTAGCAATGGCAGGTAGAGCAAAGGAGAGCATCGGGTAGTGAGCTCCTTCACCATTAGCAAGCATCTCAAGTCCTTGATCGAATTTAGCGGTTGCAAAATCTTCCTGGTACCAACCCTTTTCATAACCTTCTTGCAAATATTTGAAACCTGCAATAGCTGCTGGTGTGGATACATATTTAGCTTTGTTGGCAGTATAGTCAGCGGCAAAGGTCGGATTGGCTGCCTGAACATTGTAATAATCGGCCAAAACAAACAATTGGGAAGTCCAGGTATCGCCAAAGGTGGCAATAACAGGAGCAATTCCAGCTTCTTTGATTTTTTCATTGTTAGCGGCAAATTCTTCCCAAGTCACAGGAACGCTCAAACCAAGGTCAGCGTAGATCTTTTTGTTGTATAAGATACCGCCACCCATTGAAGTCTGGTTCGGTATACCAAAGACTTTGCCATCCTGTGCAACAGTCTGCTTGAAGGCATCATCAACGTTTTCCATGAAAGCTTCATTGGTGAGGTCAACTAAAGATTCGGCAGGATTCAAGGCCTGAAGTAAAGAGCCAGCGTTGTATGAAAAGAGGTCAGTCATTTCTTCAGTGGCCAAACGCGTTTTGACCAAATTGTCGCCATCACCGCCACCTGGACGATTTTCAATTTCGATGGTCACGTTTGGATGCAATTCCATATAAGCATCCGCCAGGGCGTGGTTAATTAACTGATCAGACTCGACATCACCAACAAGGTAGGTAATTGTGATGGGTTCAGCCTCAATTGGTGCTGCGGTTGCAGCGACTTCTGTTACCTCTTCAGTTACCACAGGTGCAGCAGTTGGAGCTGCTGTCGGAGTCTGGGCACATGCGGACAATACGAAAGCCAAAACCAAGATCAGGGTAAATACTTTGCTTTTTACAAACATAGGTGCTTCTCCTTATCCTTCAAATTTATTCTGATATTAACAGCGCAAGTGCGTCTGTTAATTTGGATTTCAATTACTGCTCAAATAAAATAAGGGTCTTGCAAAGCAAGCTGAAATCCATTATGATGCTCTTCAGCAAACAGAAACTCACCTTAACAAAGGTTATGAGTATTCTGAATGCTTGCGTTTGGGAGATACCACAGACTGTCTAAGATGTTGGTGTCTCCCTTTTTTCTTCTCTGTTATTTTCGATTTTTATATTCTCCTTTCTTTACTTTTGAAGTTCTAGAAACGCAACTGGCTGTTCTTATCTGTGCCGATTCGTTTCCAGACTGAGTGTCAACGATTCCAAACTCAAAAGGCTTCGTTGTAAACCTAGATATCACAAATAACCAAATTAATTCCTACTTGAACAAACTTTTCTTTCCACTCCTCGGTGACTCCAGAATCAGTAAATAGAGTCATAATCTTTTCGCGTCGTGCAAAAGACGTCATATCTTCGACGCCAAATTTTGAAGAGTCCACCAAGGCATATAAGTAATCTGTTGATTCAATAATTTTTCTTTTTAACTGCGCTTCATCAAAATAAATCTCTGTCATTCCGCGTTCAAGACTGAATCCGCTGCATGATAAAAAAGCTTTTTGAATGTGCAGGTCTTCAATAATTCTTTCACTCAATAGACCGCTTACAGAAGATGCGTTGTTGTTCACAACCCCACCGATCAATATGACATTATTCGATGGGTTTTGAGCCAACTCTCTTGCCACTTCAAAACCGTTTGTGACAACTCTCAAATTTTGTCGTTCTCTAAGTTGTCTTGCAAAGTAATATCCTGTGCTGCTGGCATCTAGAAGAATGGAATCACCATCATTAACAAGATTAACGGCTTTGTGAGCAATTGCCAGTTTGGCTTCTACATTCAATTCATAGCGGCGTAAAAATGAATTGTTTTTGAACTGATCATCTGAATTAAGGATCGCTCCGCCATGAACACGTCTAAGCCTACCTTCTTCTTCAAGTGCATTTAAATCATTGCGCACTGTACCTTCCGAAACCCCCATAGATGCTGCAATCTCGGGTACTCGTAAATCCGGTTGAGTATGCAATAAATCCAATAAAGATTGACGTCTTTTATAGGTAGTCAAAAGAATTCCTTAATAATAATTGTTGAAATTTGTTGATTTTTATTGTTTTTTGATGAATTATGCAATATAATAACAAAATTACAGCACGTTGTCAATAAGCTATTCTAAAATAACGAATTTTTGTTGAAGTCAACAAAAATATATAACGCCATTGAGTTCAAATCGATTGGCAAGTATAAGAATTATTCGAAACATTGTTGAGCTCTTAAGTCTTTAGTGAACTATGAGGTAATCATGGATGAGTTTGATGTTGCGATTATAGGAGCAGGTCCAGCAGGATATGTTGCCGCTATACGTTGTTCTCAACTTGGATTGAAGTGTGTCCTTATTGATAAACAATGGTTTGGAGGTGTATGTCTGAATATCGGTTGTATTCCCACCAAGACGTTGTTAAAAAACGCAGAAGTTGCACTTACTTTACGTGAACGCGGAAAAGAGTTCGGATTTACGTTTGACAATCTCCAATTGGATTTCAGTGTCGCAGTCAAACGCAGCCGGCAAGTATCCGATCGATTGACCCGCGGAGTTGCTTTTCTTCTAAAGAAAAACAATATCACGGTCATCAAAGGTTCTGCCAAACTGATGACAAAGGAATCTATCGTCATCACAGATAATAACGGTAAAGATCAAACCCTTAAAGCCAAAAATATTATCATAGCCACAGGAAGCCAACCTTCATCGTTACCAGGCGTAGAGGTTGATGGGAAAAATGTGATTACCTATCACGAAGCCATTCTTCAGGAAAAACTTCCGAAATCCGTGGTGATCATTGGCGCTGGTGCAATTGGATTGGAGTTTGCTACGATTTGGAATTCTTACGGAACTGAAGTAACAATTGTTGAAATGCTGCCCCGAATCGCCCCTCTTGAAGATGATGAAATTAGCGCTGAGCTACAAAAAGCGTTTACAAAACATGGAATCGTGAGCATGGTCGATACACGTGTTCAAAAGATCGAAACAACATTCACTGGTGTAAAAATATCAGTTATATCCAAAATGGGTGAACAAATTATTAAAGCAGAACAAGCCCTCATCGCTGTAGGTTTCAAACCAAACATCATGAATCTAGGTCTTGAAAATATTGGGGTCGAATTCACTGATCGAAAGCACATTAAAGTGGATGAACACATGGCTACCAATATCCCTGGCATTTGGGCAATTGGCGACGTCACTGGAAAATTATTACTTGCACATGTGGCTTCTGCTCAAGGCATGCATTGTGTTGAATCCATAGCAGAGAAAAAGACCCGTCCAATTAACTATGTGATGGTTCCACGTGCGACCTATTGTCAACCTCAAGTCGCTTCTTTCGGATACACTGAAAAACAAGCCCGCGAATTAGGAAAACCAATAAAAGTGGGGAGATTTCCTTTTCAAGCCAATGGTAAAGCGCTTGGATTTGGAGAAAGCACAGGGTTTGTTAAAATTATTGTTGATGAAAAATATGGCGAGATTCTTGGCGCTCATATGATTGGCCCAGAAGTCTCAGAATTGTTGCCTGAACTAACATTAGCTCAACAAAATGAATTATCTATAAACGAAATTATTCGAAATATTCATGCTCATCCAACCCTTAGCGAGGTAATAATGGAGGCAGGCGAAGACACAGAAGGAATGGCAATTCACCTCTAGAATTAATTTAACAGGACGAATTATAAAGTTACAATAATTGATTTATTACACCGTTCTGGTGTTTCACAAAAAATTTAGTTGATGTTATTACGCTGGTAATTGATCAAATGAAATAGGCATCCCATGAGTCAGATAATGTTTCTGAAAGTAATAATTTCGTTTCACAAAGCATCGAATCTACTGCAGCCGTAAGTGAGGAGAATAGCACTGCAGCAGAAGATAGCGCAAAGCAGTGGCTCGAATACCATACCCCGCATGGGGTGCCCTGAACCAAATTTAACAAAAAACTTCCTTGCGGAAGTTTTTATTCTTGTGAGCGCGAAGGGGCTCGAACCCTTAACCAACGGCTTAAAAGGCCGCTGCTCTACCATTGAGCTACGCGCCCAAGAACGGCTGAATTCTATCACGGCAGGCAAAGAGCGTCAATAAGATTTGCCAT
>JAHIVS010000099.1 GCA_018816605.1 Pseudomonadota bacterium | reverse complement strand
CATAACCCGGGCTGCGGTTTCTCCATAGGCCAGGGTCTCTGCCTTAAAGGTTTTCAAATCAAAATACCGGTGGGGGTCCAGCAGGTGCAACTGGGAAAAATGGGTGGCGACCCCCATTTGTTCCGGGGTGGCCGTCATCAGTATCAGGCCATGGGTCCTTTTTCCCAGGGCCTGCATGAAAACATGAAAACCTTTGTGGTCCAGAAGATGATGGGCCTCATCCATGACCACCATGTCCCATCCTGCCAAAAGAATCTGGTGTTTCCGTTTCTCACTGGCCTGGATAAAATCCATGCTGCAAATGCCTTGCTGGTCGTCGAGGAATGGGTTTGCCCCGGGATCATTTAATTCTACCTGCCGGCAATGCTCTTCGGTAAATATCCGGAAGGTCTGGTTGAATTTTCGATAGAGTTCGACAAACCATTGGTGAACCAGGGATTCGGGCAGAATGATCAGGATTCTCTGGATACGGTGGCTGATCAGCAGCTGGTGGAGGATCAGACAGGCTTCAATGGTTTTCCCAAGACCTGTTTCATCGGACAAGAGCACCCGGGGCTGTGCCCGGGAGGTGATTTCCCTGGCAATGAAAAACTGGTGGGGAATCAAATCGATCTGGCCCCCCAGAAATCCCCGGGCTACCGATTTTTCATAGGCCGCCCGCTGGGTCAATATGGATAACCGAAGGTCAAAGGCTGCACTTGTCCCGCCAAGTCCGGATAAAAGACGGTCCTGGGGCAGGGAAAATCCCATGGTATGACAAAGATCGGTTTCGCAAACACAGTGCTCGCCCTGGCAGTAAAACAAAAGTCCCTTGGATTGCCGGATGTGTTCAACACAATAGTTTTGGTGCTTTCGGGTCTGTATCCTGTCCCCGGGTTTGAAAATAACCCGTTTGACAGGGGCGGCGCTTCTGGAATACTGTCGAACACAATCGCCAGCTGGGAAATGAATTTTGACGATTCGCTTGTCATGGGAAACCAGGGTGCCGATTCCCAGTTCCGGTTCTGCCTCACTGATCCACCGCTGGCCTTTTGTGAATATGGATTCGGATTTCATGGGCATAGGGGTATGCTTTTTTGGGTCAAATTTGAGAATAAATATAGCCATATGCCATGGTTTATGCAGGAATGTCAAGCGTTTATCCCAACCTGGGGGTGATAGATGGGGTCGCAAAATTCAATTTGCCTTCTTTACGTATCTATTGTAAGGTTTAAGGTATCGAATTAATGAAACGATCAAATATAATTCACGATTTTGGAAAACATGCGAAAAATTTTCTTGGTGGCCCTAGGGTGTCTTTGTTTCTTAGCCATTTTCATGATTGATCAATGGCAGGTGACCCGTTGGCGGGCTGAAAAGGCAGTGGAACTTCATGGCGTGCTTCAATTGTGTAAGGCGCGCCTGAAAAATTCCATTTCCTCACGGCTGAATGCAATAGAAGCCCTGGCGTCCCTGTTTGTTTTGCATCCCGAAACAGGTTCCGGGGAGTTTGAACGGTTTGCGTTCCTTTTGCTCGCATCGAACCCGCCCATACGTGCCCTTCAATATGCAGATGCCACAACCCGTGTCATCCATGTGTATCCGGCCAAGGACAATGAAATTACCCGGGACAGTCCCATGGTTTTGCTGTCTGACCCTTTGCGGGGGATGTTTGTAAAGAAAGCCATTGAGCAAAAGCGGGCGGTTCTGCAAGGCCCCTTTGCATTGCGGCAAGGCGGTCAGGGGATAGCGGTCCGTTTGCCGATTTTTTCACAAAACCGGTTCACAGGGCTTGCAATCGGCATCTATGATGTAGATGCCGTGGTCGCTGAGGCCATTGAAAGCCTGGATTTAACCCAATTTGTTTTCCGGTTAAGCGATAATGACGGAGCTGTTTTTTGGGGGGGGGATACGATCCGAGACAAGGGAATTTCTGCCTCCTTCCCAGTGGCAGATACGACCTGGTCCCTTACTGCAAATTTTCGCATCAGCCCCCAGGCGCCTGTGTTCTCTCGCCTGCTGGTCGGCATCTGCAGCCTGGGATTTTTGCTGGCGGCATTGTTCGCCATACATCTTTCCCAAAAGCAATCCCAGCATCTTGAAACCATTGTAAAAGAACGCACCAAAGATCTCTTGCTATCCAATGGGGCCCTGAAAGCCTCGGAAGAAAAATTTTTTAAGGTTTTTCAAAACGCCCCCCTTCTGATGGACATCAGTTCTGTTGAAGAGGGTCGCTACCTTGAGGTGAATGATGATTTTGTATCTGTTACAGGATATGGCCGCAAAGAGATCATTGGCGCCGCCTGTGCCGATCTGGGGATTATCAGGGCCCAGGACAGGGCGCTTTTGGTCCAAAAATTAAAAGACAATGGCCGGGTTCAGAATCTGGAAATTGAATTGGTTTGTTCGGATGGGGCAAAACTTATTTGTCTGTATTCCGGTGAGGTGATCGAAGTAAACGGTAAAAAACAGCTTTTATCCATTGCAAGCAATATCACAGACCGAAAACAGATACAGGCCGATCGGGACCGGTTGCTTGCGGCCATTGAACAGGCCGCAGAAGGGGTTGTCATCACCGACACGGAAGGCTGTATCGAATATGTTAATCCCTCTTTTGAAAAAATTACCGGTTATGCCCAGCAAGAATTGATGGGAAACAATTGCCGGGTTTTAAAAAGCGGAGAGCATGACCCATTATTTTATCATGGGATGTGGGAGACGATTCAATCGAAAAACATCTGGAAAGGCAGGCTTGTCAACAAAAGAAAGGATGGCAGTTTTTATACGGAGGAGGCCACGATCTCTCCTGTTTTAGACAAAACCGGCAAGATCATCAATTTTGTGGCAGTGAAGCGGGATATCAGCGATGAAATAAAGATGGAGAAAATGATGCAGCAATCCCAGAAAATGGAAGCCATCGGTACCCTTGCCGGAGGGATTGCCCATGATTTCAACAATATCCTTTTCCCCATTATCGGGCATACAGAGATGCTGATGGAGGACATCCCTAAGGACAGTCCTGTCCGGGAAAGCCTGAGCGAAATTTATATCGGAGCCCTGAGGGCAAAAGGGCTGGTGCAGCAAATTTTGGCTTTTTCACGCCAGGAAAACAGTGAATTGGGGCGGGTGAAGGTGCAAGCCATTGTCCGGGAAACTTTAAAACTTTTGCGGCCCTCCATACCCAGTTCCATTGATATCTCCCATTCCATTGATGCTGAATGCGGGTATATAAGGGCCGATTCCACACAGATCCACCAGGTTGTGATGAATCTGGCAACCAATGCATACCATGCCATGGAAGAAACCGGGGGAAAGCTTTTCCTGAGTTTGAAGGAAGTTCAGCTGGGCCGGTATGATATTTTGTCCGCGGATATGTCACAGGGGTCCTATGTGTGTCTGGTAATCTCGGATACGGGTGTGGGAATGAGCAACGCCGTGATTGAGAAAATATTTAACCCGTTTTTTACCACCAAGGAACGGGGAAAAGGCACAGGAATGGGATTGTCTGTGGTTCATGGGATTGTAAAAAATATGAACGGCGCAATTAAGGTTTACAGTGAACCTGGCAAAGGAACCCAGTTTTATGTGTATTTCCCATTGGACAATACCGCTTCTGAAAAACAGGCCCCTCTGCGGGTAGATCCACTCCCTGCGGGCACGGAACATATTTTACTGGTGGATGATGAAATCGCCATTGCCACAATGGGAAAACAGATGCTCGAGCGATTGGGATATCGGGTGACCTCGTATACCAGCAGCAGGGAAGCCCTTAATGTATTTTGCTCCTGCCCCGATGCCTTTGATCTGGTGATGACCGATCTGGCCATGCCGGATATGTCCGGAGACAAATTATCGGCAGAACTGATCAAGATAAGACCCGGTATTCCCATCCTGATGTGCACCGGGTTCAGTGACACCCTGTCCGAAGAGAAAATGGCATCCATCGGCATTCACGGTCTTATATTGAAGCCCATTGTGGGGACAGACCTGTCCCGGAAGATCCGTGAGGTATTGAATAAAAAAGGGCAGAATAATTTTTGAAAATAATTTATTTTTGGTAGAGAGAAACCCTATGCCGGATGTATTGATTATAGATGATGATGAACAAATATGTAAATTTTTGTCCAAAATTTTTGCGGGAATGGGCGTGAATACATCCTATCAGCTGACCTTGCAGAAAGGATTGGCAACCCTGTTTGCAACCCCTGTGGACATTGTGTTTTTGGATGTCAACCTGCCGGATGGCAATGGACTGGAAGCCATTCATATCATCAAACAGCATCCTGTTCCGCCTGAAATTATTATTATCACAGGGGATGAAAGCGTGGATGGTGCAGAGCTTGCCATACGATCCAAGGCATGGGATTATATTTCCAAAAAAGGGTCCTACAAGACCTTTAAGTTTTCCCTGGACCGGGCCCTGGAATATCGGCGCCAGAAACAATCCCAACTTCCGGAAAAAGCCATCAGCAGAGAAGCGATTGTAGGTGAAAGCCGGCTTTTATCCATTTGTCTTGATAAGGTTTCCAGGGCGGCAAAGAATGATCTGCCCGTCCTGATTACCGGTGAAACCGGAACCGGGAAAGAAATTTTTTCCCGGGCCATTCATGAAAACAGCCGCCGAAAACACGATGAGTTTGTGGTGGTTGATTGTGCCTCATTGCCGGTGCATCTGGTTGAAAGCACCCTTTTCGGCCATGCAAAAGGGGCATTTACCGGAGCGGATTCCGATAAAACAGGACTCATGAAGATGGCAGATAAAGGAACCCTGTTTCTGGATGAGGTGGGAGAACTGTCCCTGGAAGTTCAGAAAAAATTTCTCCGGGCCCTTCAGGAAAAAAAATTCAGGCCGGTGGGAGGCAAAAGCGAGGTCACAAGTGACTTCAGGGTGATCTGTGCTACCCATTGTGATTTGGAAGAGATGGTGAAACAAAAAAGTTTCAGGCAAGACCTTTTTTTCAGACTGTTTTCCATGCACATTCATCTGCCGCCATTGAAAGACCGGGAAGATGATATTACACTTCTTGCCCGTCATCAATTGGATCTTACCCCGGATGGGTCAGGGGGAAAAGTGTGTGCCATGTCCCTGGAATTTTTGACAGAACTTCAAACCTACGAATGGCCGGGAAATGTCAGAGAGCTTGTCAATACCATCGATTTGGTGTGCAGTGAGGCCGGTGGTGATGCCACGCTTTTTCCCCACCACCTTCCGGAACATATTCGCGCATTTAATATCCGAAGTAAAATAAAGGCCTGTAAAAAAGTGCCCCCCGGACCCTTAGGGCCTCACAATGCCCCAGAACAATCCCAAGGGATGCAGACACTGAAGGATCATATTGAAAGAACAAAATCAGACTATATGCAGAACCTGGTATCCATGACCCGGGGCAATGTTAAAGATGCCTGCAGGGTTTCCGGTCTTTCCAGGGGGCATTTTTACCGTCTTCTGCAGCAATATGGGATCAAACTATTTTGAAAACTGTCATATTTTTATGACAGTCACAATTTTGAGATTTTCCTAGACCACACGATATTCTTTTGTAGTTCAGTCTGTTAGGTCTTTATTCAGTGTTGGGGTTCCAACACTGGGTCATATTTTTATGACAGGGCAATGGTGGGGGTATTATCGTAACGACCTGAAATATATTAATAAATTTTATTTTTTGGTGTGGCATAAAAATTGTAATTCCTTAGGGTATCCTTCAATTAACAACTTGACATCTAAAGTGATTAAATGAAAAAAATACTTGTGTTCATACACCAGACTGCGGGAGAAAAAGGCCACCGCTTTTTAAGCATTATCCAAAAGAGACTCATCAATGCGACCATCGAAACCTTTCGCACCCTTGACGCCTTTGAGACAAAACTCAAACAGAAAAACCCCTATTTCGACAAACAAATTCTGGTCTTGTTTGTTGATACCCAGGCGCGTCTGAATCAATTGTATTTGAAAAAAGAAATTTTTCTGGATAAAAAAATAGTCATGGTTCTTCCGGGCAAGACTGTTGAAACCACTTCCAAGGTGCACCGATTCTTCCCGAGATATTTTGCATTTATGGAAGATGGATATGAGGATATTTGTGATGTCTTAAATAAAATGATTACCCATTAAAAATAAAAAAAGACCCAAAAGAACAGGAGAAAACAAATGGTTGAAACAGCGGATGCATTAAATAAGGCAGTCCAGACCACAATTCTGAAAATCGGTAAATATCTGACCTTTACCCTGGCCAAAGAAGAATATGGTATCGGTATTCTCAAGGTCAAGGAAATCATCGGAATGATGCCCATTACGGTTGTCCCCAGAACCCCGGCTTTTGTAAAAGGGGTGATTAATCTTCGGGGAAAGGTCATTCCGGTCATTGATCTTAGAACAAAATTTGAAATGGCATCCATTCCCTATACCGAAAGAACCTGTATCATTGTGGTGGAAATTGATTCCGAAAGGGACATGGTGTTGATCGGCATTGTTGTTGATGCGGTCTCCGAGGTATTGAATATCCAGGAAGAACAGATAGAGGCCACGCCCGCCTTTGGCGCAAAACTCAACACCGATTACATCCTGGGGATGGCCAAGGTGGAGGGAAAGGTCAAAATTTTGCTCAATATCGACAAGGTGCTTTCCAACGAGGAAATTTCAGCGGTTGAAACAGCCGCTAAATAGAAATATATCCATGATATCAAATAGTTTAATAGAAATAATTAGGAGGGAAAAATGAATTGGAAAAATCTGACCATTGGAAAGAAAATTTCATTGGGATTCGGGATTGTCATTGTTTTGTTGGTAGTGCTGGGGGCCCTGAGCTTTTCCGGTGTCGGCAGTATTGTGAAAAATGCCTCGGAGGTGATTGACGGCAAAGCCCTGGATGGCGAACTTGCCCAGAAAGAAGTGGATCATCTCAACTGGGTTGGTGCGGTCAATAAGCTGTTGACCGATGAGACCGTCACCCAACTGGACGTGGAAACAGACCATACCCAGTGCGGTTTTGGCAAATGGCTGTATGGTGATGGCCGGCATCAGGCAGAGGTACTTGTCCCGTCCCTTGCAACGCGTTTCAAGGAGATTGAGGAACCCCACAGGCAATTGCATGAATCTGCCCTTGCCATTGGAAAAACCTTTAAGCAGGCCGATATGCAGTTACCGGCATTGCTGGCGGAACGGGAGGTCGATCATTTGAAGTGGGCGGCAAAAATTCAGGAAGCCTTTGTCCAGAATCATGATTCCCTTGGTGTTCAAACAGATCCCACCCAGTGCGCCCTGGGCAAGTGGCTTGGCTCGGACAATGCCCGCAAGGCTTATGAATCCGGGGATGGGGAGTTCAAAAATATCTGGGATAAGATGCTGGTGGTTCACAAAGACCTTCACCAATCGGCCATTGAAATTGAAACCCATTTGTCCTATGGGCAGGTGGCACAATTAAATGAACAAAAAAAACAATTGAATCTCGAATTTGAACAAATCAACACCTCCCTGTTTGCTCTATTGAAAGAGGTCATGGCAACGGTGATAGATCCTGCTAAAAAACAGGCGGAACTGACAAAAGATGTCAATGAAATGTCCCGATGGGGTGGCATTGACATGGTCATGAATGAACAGGTTATCAGCCCATTCCAGGAAACGCGTCTGGCCATGGCCCGTTTTGAAAATGAAAAAACGCCTGAAGCATGGGAGAAATACCAGTCAAGGGCAAACAAAATAACGGCCGGACTTGATGCCTGGCATCAACTTGTCAAGAACGAGCCGATATTGGATAAAGCAGCAATCCAATTTACGGACTTATTACAAACCTGGTCTGGTAAAGCCCAGGCGTATCAAGCGGTGATCATGGGGGCGAAAACAGCTGAAAACGCCATTAAAACTGCGGTTGAGATCTTTAATACCCAGACCATGCCCCTGCTGGATCAAACCATGTCCCATTTGCAGGGACTTAAAACCAGAGCCGAACAAAACCTTGTCGGCATGAAGCAGGCCAATCAGATTTATGCCGAGAAAACCGTACCCGCCCTTGCACAGGTGCAAACCCTTCTGGGAGAACTGAGAAAAGAGGTCAGCTTGCATATCCTGACGGATCAGGCCATGCTTTCCGCTGCAGCCGGAACCAAAAGAAATGTGGCCATAATCGCTGCCCTTGCAATCCTGTCCGGCATTCTGCTGGCATTTATAATTGCCAGGGGCATCATATCGGTTCTCAGCAGAATCACCGACGGAATGGGAGAAGGGGCCAGCCAGGTTGCTTCGGCAGCAAACCAGGTGTCTTCATCCAGCCAGTCCATGGCCGAAGGGGCCTCCCAACAGGCAGCGTCCATAGAAGAAACCTCTTCATCCATGGAAGAGATGTCCTCCATGACCAAGAAAAATGCGGAAAATGCCAACCATGCTGACAAATTGATGAAAGAAGCCAACAAGATTGTGAATACAGCCAATGAGTCCATGGGACAATTAACCCGATCAATGGAAGATATTTCCAAAGCCAGTGAAGAAACCTCCAAAATTATCAAAACCATTGATGAAATCGCCTTCCAGACAAATTTGCTGGCCTTGAATGCGGCGGTTGAAGCGGCCCGTGCAGGAGAAGCCGGTGCCGGGTTTGCCGTGGTGGCAGATGAAGTGAGAAACCTTGCCATGAGAGCTGCCGATGCGGCAAAGAATACAGCGGCACTGATCGAAGGAACCGTTAAAAAGGTGAATGACGGATCTGCATTGGTGTCAACGACAAGTGATGCCTTCAGCAAAGTTGCCCGGAGTTCTGTCAAGGTCGGTGAAATCGTGGCCGAGATATCCCAGGCCTCCAAGGAGCAATCAAACGGCATCGAACAGGTGAACGTCGCCATAACCGAGATGGACAAGGTGGTCCAGCAAAATGCTGCCAATGCGGAAGAATCGGCCTCGGCGTCGGAAGAGATGAGTGCCCAGGCCGAACAGCTCAGGGATTATGTGGGAGAGCTTATCCTGCTGGTGACGGGGAATAAGAATCCGGGCAATGGGAATGGTCATCAACCGAGGATAAAAACCGTTTCGCATGGATCGGGGAAAAGACTGGCCGGGAAAAGCAAAATGCTGGGCCACAGGCCAAAGGAAGTAAGACCGGATCAGGTTATCCCCTTTGATGATGATGAAAATTTTGAAAATTTTTAAGTGCGCAATGGTTTAGCAACCCAGGAGCGATACGATGTTGTACGAAACGATTAAAACGCTAGTGGAACAGTTTTCCTGTGAACTTGTCATGGCAGATCCGGCAGATTCAAACAGTTTATCCGGTTTGTTGCCGTTTCTTAAACAAATTCACACCAATTGCACAAAGCTCTCCTTAACGTCCCAGGCAAACAAAGTCCTAGAAATCAGAAATCTGATAAAGAGGATGCTAAAGGAGGGTTCACAAGACAGGGATGGGGCAATGGTTGCCCTGGGAGACCTGGCCTCGGCCTTGTCCATCTCTGTGAAGGGGTTGGAAGCATCCGGCGCGCTCATGGAGAGAGCCCCGGGTAAAAAAAAGAAACAAACCACCAAGACAAACGGAGACGATTTTGTACGATTAGAAGAAAATCTTGAGAGATTTTCCTTACGGATCAGCCGCTTTTGTCCGGGAGAATTGCCGGATCTGGGAGCGATCCTAAACGAGCTGGACAGCCTTGTTGCGGTTTCTAAAACAGTTGAGCCGGACACATTTCACAAAATCTGCATCGCCTGTAAAGAATATGCAGAAAACATGGGCCTGGAAAATATTTACAACACCAGACCCATTGAAGAAGGGCTGATTCTTCTTAAATCCATCTTAAGTCATTTGAAAAGGGAAGAGGCCTTTATCTTTGACTATTCAGATGTGCTTGCCCTATTGAAAATCAAATTTAGGGAAGAACAGGAAAAAAAGATACCACAAGCCCAGACACCTGTTATAAGGACTGAACCTGAGAAAATAGCAGACGATGATATGGACATTTTGATTGATTTTGTATCCGAAGCCCTTGAAAATCTTGAAAACATTGAAGTCAACCTCATTGATCTGGAACAGGACCCGTTCAGCAAGGATATTATCAACGATATTTTCCGTTCCTTTCATACCATAAAAGGGGTGTCAGGGTTTTTGTCTTTGTCCAAGATCAACAGTCTTGCCCATTCAACAGAAAATCTCTTAGACAGTGCCAGGAGCGGCGATTTTTTAATCAATGCAATTGCCATAGATGCCATCCTTGAGTCGGTGGACACCCTGAAAAATCTTATCGACAGGGTGAGCCGGGGAACCCATACGGGAATGAGGGTACCGGATGATGATATTGACGTGAATGGATTAAGGGATAAGCTTCAAGCCCTTCAGATTTCTTTGATAAAACAGGACAAGGAACCTTTGGGGGCGATTCTGGTCAAGAAAAAAGTGGTGGATCAAGTTTCCCTTGACCAGGCCCTTGAAATTCAGAAAGCCAGGCCCGGAAAGCGAATCGGAGAAATCCTGGTCGAAGAAAAAAAAGTTCAGGCTAGACAGGTGGCATCTGCCCTCATGGAGCAAGGCGTGTCCAAAAAGAAAGTGGATACCCAGGTCAAGGTGAGCACCCAAAAACTGGATGATCTGGTCGATTATGCAGGCGAGCTTGTCATTGCCCAGTCCATGCTCAGGCAAAAGACACTGCAGGATTCTTCTTTAAACCAGAATGTTGCGCACCTGGGGCAGAT
>JAHIVS010000098.1 GCA_018816605.1 Pseudomonadota bacterium | reverse complement strand
TATTCTTGATAAAAAAGAAACCGATATTGAAAAGTTTATTTATATCCGAAGCCTCTATGACAGAAATGTGGTCCTTGCCCATGCAGTGATTGCAAGCAATGTCCCCAAATTTTTGCCCATCATCTATACCCCAACGGTGGGCCTTGCCTGCCAGCAGTATTCCTCCATGTTCCGGAAAGCCAACGGCATCCATTTTTATCCGGGCAACATTGACTATGCCGAATATATCCTGGCAAACTATACGGACAAAAATATCCGGGTAGCGGTTGTCACCGATAACCAGGGTATCCTGGGTATTGGTGACCAGGGTGCCGGCGGGATTCCCATCTGCCTTGGCAAACTGATGCTCTATACCCAGGGAGCCGGAATTGCCCCCTGGCATTGTCTGCCCATCTCCCTTGACGTGGGAACAGACAACAAAGAACTGATAGACGACCCCAATTACCTGGGCTGGCGGCATGAACGCCTCCGGGGGGATGCGTACTATGAATTCATTGAAAAGTTTGTGGTGGCCTTTAAGAAAAGATTTCCCAAAGCCCTTTGCCAATGGGAGGATTTCTCAAAACAGACCGCATTTACCGTCCGGGACAAATATCTCGATCAGGTGATTTCCTTTAATGATGATATCCAGGGAACCGGAGCCGTTGCCCTGGCCGGTATTATCGCTGCCATGCGGGTAAAAAAAGAAAAGATGACCGATCAGGTTTATCTGATTCATGGTGCCGGCGCCGGCGGCATCGGCATTGCCGAACAGATCCAGGTGGAACTTATGGAACAGGGAATGGGTGAAGCCGAGTCCATTGCCAGAATATTCACCCTGGATTCCAAAGGGGTTGTGACCTCTGACCGGGATCTGGAACCCTATAAGAAAAAATTTGCCAAAGACCCCAAAAACATGGCATGGATGAAGACGCCTGCGGACAACACCCTGTTGAATGCGGTTAAACATGAACGCGTAACGGTTCTCATCGGGACCTCGGGACAGGGGGGCTGCTTTACGAAAGAAGTGGTACAAGCCGCTGCCCAGAACACAGACCGCCCGGCAATCCTGCCCTTGAGTAACCCCACCACCAAGACCGAAGCCCTGCCCAAGGACATCTATGAATGGACCAATGGTAAAGCCCTTGTGGCAACCGGCTCTCCCTTTCCAGATGTGGATCACAACGGTAAGGCCTATCGAATTGGCCAGATGAACAACGCCTTTATTTTCCCCGGCGTGGGCCTGGGAATTGTGGCGTCCGGTGCCACAAAAGTGTTGCCGGTGTTCTTTTCAGCGGCAGCCCACGCCATGGCAGAATTTGTCAGCGAAGAAGATATCCAGAACGGTATCCTGTGCCCGCCCCTGGATCAATTGAACAAGGTATCCCTGGAAGTTGCCAAACGGGTGGGAGCAGAGGCGATTAAGGCCAATGTTACCCAGAAAGATTGTCAGTTTTCCAAATTCAAGCACAACAATGATGAGGAAAGACTCAATACCTTGATTGAAAAAATGCGCTGGAAACCTGTTTATTAGTAAAGAAAGCACCATTTAAAATAGAACACCGGCCATTTGAAGATCATCTCAAATGGCCGGTGTTATTTTCCCCCATCTCACCCCAATGGCCGAACCAACCCCCTAAGTCTATCCCTCAAACCAGGCGGTGGTTTTTTTACAAAAACCCACCAGCATCAGCATCACCGGCACTTCTATTAAAACCCCCACCACGGTGGCCAAAGCGGCTCCCGATGAGAGCCCAAACAACATGACACTGGTGGCAATGGCCACTTCAAAATGGTTTGAAGCGCCGATCATGGCAACCGGCGCCGCATCTTCATATTTTAATTTCATCAGTTTTGCGCCAACATACCCAAGTGCAAAGATAAACAGCGTCTGGATAAAAAGCGGAACGGCAATCCATAAAATGGTCAAAGGATTGGCCAGAATCACCTCCCCCTTAAAACTGAACAACAACACCAGGGTTAACAGCAGCGCGGCTATGGTCACAGGGGTTAACACATGGAGAAATTTTTCTTTAAACCAGGTTTCTCCCTTTGTGTGGAGGATCCATATTCGGGACAAATATCCTGCCCCAAGGGGAAGGGCCACATACACTCCCACGGAAAGAAGCAGCGCCTGCCAGGGAATGGGCAGTTTTCCCACCCCCAGCAAAAATCCCCCCAGAACCCCGTAGAGAACGAGCATGGTCAGACTGTTAATGGCCACCATCACAAGGGTCAACCCGTCATTGCCCCGGGCAAGATATCCCCACACCAGAACCATGGCGGTACAAGGCGCTATTCCCAGAAGGATACACCCGGCAAAATAACTTCGCCACAAAGGGATTTCCAGCATCTTTATGCCCTCCTGGAGCACCACGGTCCCGGCACCATGCAAGGCTCCCACCGGCAGGTCCAGACCAAAGGGAATTTTTACCAGATCCATCGCCTGGGTCCCGATAAACCCCTTGAACAAAAAACCCAGGAAAAACACACAGATGGCATACATGGTAAAGGGTTTGATACACCAATTTAGAAAAAGGGTTAAAAACACCGGTTTCACACTCTTGCCGGCTTTGACCACACTTCTAAAGTCAATTTTCACCATGATGGGATACATCATGAAAAAAAGGCAGATGGCAATGGGGATGGAAACCACCGGTGCACCATTCACATTAATGGACATCCCGTCCAGGGTTTTGGCAAATTGAGGCGCCAGCTTGCCCAGCATTATCCCCAGGGCAATACAAAGGGCTATCCAGAGCGTCAGGTATCGCTCAAACATACTGGTCATTTTTCGGTCATGGTTTTCCTGGGTATGATTGCTCATTTTATTCTCCTTGGGATTTTAAACTTTCCGGCAAGCCCTGGACAAAGGCCCGAATCTCGTCCCTCACCTGTCTGAAACAGTCCAACTGAGCCTGCCTGTCTGCCCCTTGTTCAGCCAGTTTTTCCGCCATTTTGGGTGGATCATCAAATCCCACATGGATCACCTGGCAGGTGGCCGGGAAATAGGGGCAGCTCTCTTTGGCGTGACCGCAGACCGTGATCACAACGTCCAGATCCGCCGTGGCAAATTCATTGACATGTTTTGAGCTCTGGTGTGCGATATCCACCCCGGCTTCGGCCATCACTGCCACGGCATCGGGGTTAAGGCCGTGGATCTTAATCCCTGCGGAATAGGCCTCAATGATATCGCCTTTCAGGGCACGGGCCCAGCCTTCGGCCATCTGGCTCCGGCAGGAATTGCCGGTACATAAAAACAATATCTTAATTTTTTCCTTCATTCTTTTGACTCCTTTAAAAAGTCATCTGCTGGATGGCATGGAATGCCGTTGCAATGGAAAGACCGGCGCCGGATCGGGTCCGCATCCAGTCCTGGCCTGCCAGAATGGACCCTGCCGCATAAAGCGTTTCATGGGCCGGGGTATTTTCTTTGCCAAGGGGTCTTAAGGCACTATCGGTGGTCACTCCTGCCTGGTTTATGGCATGCCCTTTGGGATCGAAATAGGTGGCACCATGCCAGTCTTTTCTCGTTTCCGGCTGATCAACGGGCAGATTAAAAACCGGTTCTCTTACCCCTTTCCGGTCAGATACCAATCCCTTTGATAGAAACCTACCCGTGGCAAGCAGACAGGCGTTGGCCTGAATTCTTGCGCCATTGGTGCCCAGGGTGTTGGCCTCTAAAATAAACCCTTTGCCGGGCACAGCGGATCCCGAAAAAGCGGATCCCGAAAAAGAGGACGCCGAATAAACCCGCCGATCCGGCAACCGGGTGACACTGGAGTCTTCCAGGGCTTTTTTAAAGGTTTCCTTGAGCCGGATACCCGGCACAGAAACAGGCGAGGTGGGAATTTCAAACACCTTTATTCCCAAAAGCCCTTCCAGCCGTTTTTGAATTTCATAAGACCCATTGATGCCAAGAATCGCAGGAATACCCAGATAGGATTCACCGTTGAGCAAGGGGCGAACCGCTGCCACAAATTTATCCTGGACCTGTTCGGTTTCCATGGCCTGGGCCATCAGGGGAGTGAAAAGTTCAGACCG
>JAHIVS010000097.1 GCA_018816605.1 Pseudomonadota bacterium | reverse complement strand
CGGCCCATTGTTCTTTTGAAAAAAAAAACAGACCGGGAAAAGGCCGGAGGAGATCATCCCGGACTCTCGTCTTCTCTGGCCCCCCGTAACCCCTGTCTTGGCGTGATGCTGCCCTATGCCCCCCTTCACTATCTGCTCCTTGAAAAAGGACCCGATATTCTGGTGATGACCTCGGGCAACAGATCCGGGGAACCCCTTTCCATTGACAATGACGATGCCCTGGACGCCTTTGCCCATATTGCCGATTGTTTTCTTTTCCATGACCGGGAGATTTGTTTCAGGGCAGACGATTCCATTGCAAGGATCCAGGCAGGGCGCCCTCGGTTTATCCGCCGTTCCCGGGGGTATGCGCCCCTGCCAATCGGGTTGAACCAAGATCTGCCCCCGGTTCTGGGCTGCGGTGCCGGCCTCAAGAATACCATCTGCCTGACCCGGGGCAGGGATGCCTTCCTGAGCCCGCACATCGGGGATTTAGACAATCCAAAGGCATACCGGTTTTATACCCAGACCATTGACCACATGGAAAAAATTCTGGGAATTGAACCCCTCCTGGCGGCCCATGATCTTCATCCCGGATACATGAGCACAACCTTTGCAAGATCCCTTGAAACCTCCGGCGTAACCTGTATTCCGGTCCAGCACCATCATGCCCATGCCGTCTCCTGCATGGGCGAAAACCATATTGACGAACCCGTAATTGCACTGACCCTGGACGGAACCGGCCTGGGAACCGACGGCCATATCTGGGGCGGGGAAATTTTGGTCTGCGACCACAGCCGGTTTTCCCGCAGGGCCCAATTGTCCTATGTGCCCATGCCCGGCGGGGACGCGGCCGTATTGGAACCCTGGCGAATGGCGGTGTCCCTCTTGTTTGCGGCCCATGGCAGGTCTTTTTTGGACCTGGAGATTCCGTTTGTCAGGTCCCTGGACCCCCAAAAGCTTTTTTTTGTCTGCCAGATGATGGAAAAAAAACTGAATTGTCCCTACACCTCCAGTGCGGGCAGGCTTTTTGACGGCATCTCTTCTCTTCTGGGCATTTGCCACACCATTACCCATGAAAGCCAGGCGGCCATGGAGCTTGAGGCTGCTGCCGTTCATTGCAATGCCGGAACAGGGCATCCCTATGACTTTGACCTGGTCGAAACCCCAAAAAAGGAATTTCCCTATTATCAAATAGATGCCATGGCCTGTGTCCGAAAAATTGTCAGGGATTTACAAGAAAAGAAACCTTGCGGAGAGATCGCCGGAAAATTTCACCAGGGTCTGGTCGCCGCATTTGTAAAGGCAGCCTCTCGGGTGGGGCGGGACACAGGTATCCGGCAGGCCGTCCTGTCCGGCGGTGTCTTTAACAACACTCTTGTGTTGAACCCAACCATTTTGGAACTTGAGAACAAGGGATTTACCGTATACACCCATTCTCTTGTGCCCACGGGGGACGGCGGTATCTGTCTGGGTCAGGTACTGGTGGCGGCCGCCCAACATCCCCCCATGGCAAAGACTTTTTCCTAAGGAAGATATATGAGCTTAAAATACATAGATGAATACAGGGATGCGGATCTGGCAAGGCTTCTGGTCAGAAAAATCAAAGCGGAAAGCCACAAGGATCTTCGCCTGATGGAGGTGTGCGGTACCCATACCATGTCCATTTTCAAGCATGGTATCAGGAGCGTTCTGCCCAAGGGAATTACCCTGCTGTCGGGGCCCGGGTGCCCGGTCTGTGTTACGGCCCAGCGGGATATTGATGCGTTTGTGGAATTTGCCAGAAAAAAAAATGTGATTGTCACCACCTTCGGGGATTTGATGAAGGTGCCCGGGTCCGGGTCCAGCCTGGCAAAGGAAAAGGCCCAGGGTGCCGATATCCGGATTGTCTATTCCGTGCTGGATGCCCTTGGCATTGCGCAACAGAATCCGGACAGGCAGGTGGTTTTTTGTGCTGTGGGGTTTGAAACCACCATCCCCACCATCGCTGCGACCATTTTGTCGGCCCGGGGGCAGAAGGTGGAAAATTTTTGTGTTTATTCGGCCAACAAGCTGACCCCACCGGCCCTGGCAGCCCTCATGGAAACGGACGGCGTGGAAATTGACGGATTCATTCTGCCCGGACATGTTTCCGTTATCACCGGGACCAATGCCTATCGGGCCACATTTGAAAAATATGAGATCCCCTCGGTCATTACCGGGTTTGAACCCATCGATATCCTCAAGGCAATTCTCATCCTTGTGCAACAGAATGAAACAGGGGTAAAGGCCCTGGTAAATGCCTATCCCCGGGCCGTGTCCGAGGAGGGCAATGCCAAGGCCCGCATTATCATGAACCAGGTGTTTGAACTGACCGAGGCGACCTGGCGGGGGATCGGCACCATTCCGGCCAGCGGTATGGGCCTCAAGCGAGAGTTTGACGCCTTTGATGCCGCCAGAAAATTTGACATCCGCATGCCCGATGCGCCGGAACCTGCCGGGTGTGCCTGCGGTCAGATCCTCATGGGGCTTAAAACACCCGAGGCCTGCCTCCTTTACAAGAAAAAATGCACCCCCATGACGCCGGTGGGGCCTTGCATGGTTTCCAGCGAAGGATCCTGTGCCGCATTTTACAGATATAGCTAACGAATCAAGAATAGGACACACTATGACAGACGATAAAATTTTACTGGACCATGGGTCCGGGGGCAAGATTTCCCATTCAATGTTTTCGGAAATGATACTTCCCCTGTTTGACAATCCGGAACTGGCCAAACAGGATGACGGCGCAACCCTGACCATTGGGGAAAACAAACTTGCCTTTTCAACGGATTCCTATGTGGTGGATCCTCTTGTTTTCCCGGGCGGCAATATCGGGGATCTGGCCGTGAACGGGACCGTGAATGATATTGCCATGTGCGGTGCCACGCCCCTGTATATTTCCGTGGGACTCATCATTGAAGAGGGGCTGCCCCTTGCGGAGTTTAAGGTTATCCTTGAATCCATGGCCGCTGCCGCCAAAAAGGCCGGGGTGAAAATTGTCACCGGCGACACCAAGGTGGTGCCCCGGGGCAAGGCAGACAAACTTTTTATCAACACTTCGGGAATCGGTGTGATTGCACCGGGAGTGAACGTATCGGGCAGCAACGCCAGACCCGGAGACAAGATCATTGTTTCCGGCACCATTGCCGACCATGGCATTACCGTGCTGAGCACAAGGGAAGGGTTGAAATTTGATTCGGATATTCAAACCGATTCAGCCCCTCTGAACCGCATGGTCAACGCCATACTGGACTCCGGGTGCGAGGTCCATGTGCTCCGGGACCCCACCCGGGGGGGGCTTGGTACCACCCTGAACGAGATTGCCGTCCAGTCTGGTGTGGGCATGACCCTCTTTGAGTCCCGGCTGCCTGTAAAGGGAGCGGTTCGGGGTATTTGTGAATTGCTGGGATTTGATCCCCTATACATTGCCAATGAAGGCAAATTGATTGCCTTAGTCCCGGAAAAGGATGCCCAAAGGGTATTGGAGATCATCCAGCAGGATGAATTCGGAAAGGATGCCGTGATCATAGGCGAGGTAACACAAAGGGAACCTGGCCGGGTATTCCTGGAAACGGTTATCGGCGGTTCACGGATTGTGGATATGCTGACCGGCGAACAATTGCCCAGGATCTGCTGATGACATCCCGGGCCGGGGTTTGTCAGGCAACAGGGCCGGTCGGGGCCAATAGTTCCCGGATATGTTTTCGGGCAGCCGATAAAAAAGAGGGGAAGGCCGCGGCCAGGGTGGGGGTCAGTTCGGTTCCCCAGTCTATTTTTTCAGGTTCAATGCCGATGACCCGAAGATAGGGGCGGTGGCCGCGCATCTGGGCCATGCCCAGGGAGTCCAGAAGATCTATGTCATGGAGGGAGAGCATCTGTTTTTCCTCTTTTCGCAAATGGTCTTCCTCCAGGCTGAATATGGTGCCGGGCGTCTGGCCTGCACGGACAACATCCAGCACCAGGATGTTTTCATATTCTTCAAACAAATAAAATAGATCCT
>JAHIVS010000096.1 GCA_018816605.1 Pseudomonadota bacterium | reverse complement strand
GTTTCCGAATCTCAAAAAAAAAATTATTATCAAGGATATCAGTATAGTCTTTGATGGAATTATTGAAGACCTTTCTGATCAACCAGAGAAAAGTTTAGGCGAGCCCTACTGGCTACAGTCCTGCCTTTTGAGATTTCAATAAAGGGAGTTGACTTTCCCTGTTAATCCGGATTCTATCCAAATTTTTCCAACCACCATATGTGGTACCCCAAATTTTTTAATCCCAAAATTCAAAAATAAGCTTATTTGGAAAAAGAGATTCACGCCTAAAAACATGGCTTTGGAAACGCTTGTAAAGTTTACAAACAGATAAGAGCTGAAAGAAAATATTTTTCCTTGAACACTTGATTGGGAAAGCAACGCTTGGATTATATCATGATGGCGGCAAGTTTTCAGTCAAGCGGTGGTGTGAGGACTGGGCGCGGTGTCAGGACAGGAAGCCGCGTCCAGATTCGCTGGTCAGGACGACCTTTTGAAATTAAGCAAAATGCCCCTGCCCTGCCGATGCCGGATTTGTAGTATTCCCTGAAGCCGAGCCCCATGATTGTGAATACCATTGCGCGGGTATCTGGGGTGTACATATTTGAATATTTTGTATCCTTGTTGTTGACAAAAAAAAAATTTCAGCCCTATACACTCTCTTTTCAGATGCCCAATGTGGGAATCAAGGTTGCCGGGGACAGGCAGACCAACGAAAGAGATCAAGCACCGAACAGAATATTGAGGAGTAACACGTGCAACGCAAGAATGTATTTCAGATAGCCATGATGACACTGTTTGTTTTGTGTGCAACAGCGCCGCTTTTCGCACAATCGAAGAAAGACTCCCGGCCCCCGCTGTATGAAGCCATTTACAGGAATGACCTTGCCAAGACCAGGGAAGCAATAGCCCGCGGCGCAGACGTGAACGCCGTATACGACCGCGATTCCATGCTGTGCTGGGCACTGCGAAGTGAAAATCCGGACATCACCAAGCTGATGTTGCAGTCGCCGGGAGTGGACGTAAACAAACGCAGCGCAAGCTATGATGCCTGGGGCGAATGGGAGCGCACGCCGCTCATCCTTGCCGCCCACATGGGGCAGGCAAAGAGTGTCAGCCTTTTATTGCAGATGGGTGCCAATGTGAACGCAAAGGACCGGACAGACAGCACCCCGGAGTCCCGGGGCAATACAGCCCTTATCAAGGCTGCACAGCGGGGACATGCAGATGTGATCCAGGTGCTCGTCACCCAGGGCAAGGGCATGGACATCAACGCCCAGACCAAGGACGGCCAATCGTCGCTCTGGTTCATTTCGGAATACGAGGACTTGGCAACGCTCAAGTTGCTGCACGAACATGGGGCAAGGATCGACATCGCAGACAACTCCGGACAATCCGTGCTGGTGACCACCTTTCTACACAAGAATCGGGAAGTGCTTGAGTACCTCGTCGCCAAGGGGGCTGACATCAATCATGTGGATAATGGCGGGCACACGCCCCTTATGACGGCCGTAACCCACCTCGGCGGCAAGGACTCAAAAACCATTTTCAAATTTTTGGAAACGTTTCTTTCCTTCAAGCCAAACCTGGATTCACAGCAGATCCGGCAGAACACTGGCGGCTATTCCGCCCTGCACCTGACCGGGCGCTTCGGATTTGTGGATTGCGCCAGGCTTTTGCTGGACAAAGGGGCCACCATTGATCTCAAGAGCCTGGACACGGGCGGAACGCCGCTGCATACGGCCGCAGGCGCGAACCAGATTGGCGTGGCCGAATGCCTGATCCAGCGCAAAGCAAATATCGAGATTTTCGACAAATCCGGCGCAACGCCGCTCATTCTGGCCGTGTATCAATCCCACAAGGACATGGTCAAGGTCCTTGTAGGTGCAGGCGCGGCCATCAATATAAAGTCGCCTGTCAACATTCTTGTGACCCCGCTGGTGCAAGCTGCCACAAATCCAGATCCGTTTAAGCACAAGGACAACCTGGCCATCATTGCGGACCTCTTGTCCAAAAAAGGGGACGTCGACTTCCAGGCTGCAAACGGACGCACCGCTCTCATGGCCGCAGCCCAGCAGTCCAACAGCTCACAGGGGGTCGAGCGGGCAGCCTTGCTGATCAGCAAAGGCGCAACCCTCGACATGGTGAACAACAAGGGCGAGACAGCGCTGATGCTTGCGGCCGGAGCGGGCAATGAAAAACTTGTAAAACTTCTCATGGACAAGGGCGCAGACGCCCAGAAAATGAACGGCGCAGGCGAAACGGTCATGGGCTACGCCAACCGCGCGGGCAACAAGGACAGTACGACCCTTCTCGAATCAGAGGGTGTTAAACCCGAGGCCCCCATCGTCCGGAAGAGCGTCATCGTAGACGCCCTGCTCGGCACCTGGAGCGGATTTCAGGATGGGCTTCCCCATGCCATCTACACGGTTGTTCTGAACAAGAACAATACCTTTGATTTCAATTCAACGTTGACACCGGAAGTCATGAAGAAACTCCCCAAGGGTGCCATGAATGCGACAATAGCCGCCCAAAAAGGGACGTACACCTTTAATGATGACACCATGATCTGGAGTCCTGTCAACGCTGCGCCAACATCCATGCAATGGAAGCTTGAGAAGGGCATGCTGATCATTGACGACAAAATACGGTTGAAAAAGGTCAAACAGGAAAGGGCCTTGGAAAAATTATGGATAAAAAGTTGACAATCCCATTGCGCCGGTATACTTAAAATTTGAACAAAATATTAAATTATTCAATTTTTTTTAGGTGACCCCTATGACCATAAAAACAGAAAAATACCCGGCCCTTTACCAGGCATCTCTGGAATTGTTTGCCGATTTCGGGTACCGGAAAACCACAGTGGAAGATGTGGCCGTTAAACTGGACATGACCAAGGGGAATCTGTATTTCTATGTGAAAAACAAAAAACAGCTCTATGAGCAGACCATAACCCACGCCCTCTCCCAATGGAAAGACCATGTAAAAAAAGCCGTGGACAAAAAGATGGATCCTGTTGAAAAATTTCGTGTCATGGCAATTTCCGCCCTGGCCTATATCGAAAAGAATGCCCCCCTGCGAAAGGTCATTATGAAAGACCCCCAGATTTTCACCCTCTCTCCAGGGGAAGACCGGTTTGGGGAGACAAACCAGGCGGCCATGGTGATTTTAAAGGATATCCTGAAACAGGGGGTGGCCCAGAAAAGATTTTATCCCATGGATGTGGATCAGGTGACCGCCTATCTTTTTTCGGTTTACATGATGTTTCTCATCAAAACCTATGTCAAGACTGACCAGGCCTCTTCAAAAAGATTATTCGCCACTGCCCTGGAATTAAATCTTCGGGGCCTCTTAAACCATACAACCGAGTGTCCTAAACCCATTG
>JAHIVS010000095.1 GCA_018816605.1 Pseudomonadota bacterium | reverse complement strand
CCTATGCAGAAAATAAAAACTGCATTGTCTGCGAGGAGCATTGTCCAGTCCACAAAAAAGCCATCTTGTTTGATCCGGTGCAGGTCCCCGGGGAGGCTGGGGAAATCCGCCTTGTGAAACGGCCCCGTGTGGTGGAAGCGCGCTGTATCGGGTGCGGGATCTGCGAACATGTGTGCCCGGTTCCGGGAGCGGCTGCCATCCGGGTGGCAGGCCGTGGCAGCCGGACTTCCCCCGGATCCGGGTATGCCTGACGCTTATTTTGTCAGCTGATCTGCAATTTTTTCTGCCTGGGCCATAAAGGGCCCAATATCCTGGCCCAGTTCATTGCCCATGCCAAATGCCCGGATGGTATGGGTTTCGGCGCCGAACATGGCCAGAAATCCCACATATTTATCCACCACCTCCTTGTATTTTTCCTGTGTATCCCCCTGGCTTGAAATCCACACGGCTTTTTTCCCCATGTCCATGCGGACCGGGTGGGGGTTGGTCGTGTAGTCGGGCTTGACCAGGGACCAGGTTCTGTCAAAAAAGGATTTAAACTGGCCGGTCACCTCCCAGAAATAGATGGGGCTTGCAAAGACCATGATATCCGAGGATACCAGGTCTGCAAGGGCCGGGGTGAGATCGTCGGTCAGCACGCAGCTTTCCTGCCCGGTTTTGCACAGATGGCATCCCTGGCACCCTTTAAAGTTCATGGTGTTTAGAAAATAGGAAGTGATGTCGGCCCCGTTGGTTTGGGCCCTGGTTAAAAAGCCCTTGGCAATTTCCGATGTAACGCCTTTTTTTCTCGGACTTCCCAGGATAGCGGTAATTTTCATTTGGTTTTTTCCTTTTTTAGGTTGTTGGTTTCGGTGCATTTAGATATCGAAATCTTTCGAAGTGTAAATGCAAAAAAATATTAAAATAAATGCTTAATGGAATCCAGCACCCGGGTGTCCACCTGGACCATCAGGGATTTTCCCTCCCGCCGGACCGTTACCAGACCGGCCTGGCGAAGTTCCTTAAAATGATGGGAAATGGTGGATGGGGCAAGCCCCAGGGCCCGGGCAAATTCCTGCTGGCAGTTTTCCATCTGGTCCACGTTGGTGGTCAGACAGCCGTTTCCCACAGGGCACCGGGTAAATTCCAATAAAATCCTTAAGCGGTTCGGGTTGGACAAGGCTTTGAAGATGCGGGAGAACTTTTCCACCTGGGCATCCGTGGGGCCGACATTTATCTGGGATTCTGAGTTCGACATGTTTCGAACTATATTCATGTCCGGTCGGCCTGTCAAGCATAAAAAGAATAGACCCGGCTTGCCAAACCGGATCAGCGTATTATTCTATTCACTGGTATTTAGACCCAAAATATGAATCCAGCAGGCCTGTGGCCGTTGAGGAGAAAAAAATATGAATGCGTTGATCATTGCCGCCCACGGCAGCCGGAGAAAAGAATCGGCCCTTGAGGTGGCCGCCCTTTGTGAAAAACTGGCCCAAAAAGCCAAAGACCCCCTGGCCGAAATTTCCTTTGACAAAGTGGTGCCTGCATTTTTGCAATTTGCCGCCCCCCTTTTGGAGCAGACCATTGAAGACCTGGTTCAAGAGGGTGCCCGTGAAATTGTGGTCTTTCCTTTTTTCATTGCCGCCGGCAGCCATTTGTTAACCGATATCCCCCAAGCCGTTGAAAAGGCAGCCAGGGCCCATCCGAACGTGGCGTTTTCCATCACCGGCCACCTGGGGGGCATCGACACCATTGACGAGATCATCCTCCGGGAAGTTGCGACCCATCTGAACAGGCAGGCATAAGCCCATGAGTTCCCCCAAAATAGCCATCATCAAAACCGGGGACACCCTTGCCCATCTGATACCGGAACAGGGAGATTTCGAAGACTGGATTGCCGCAGGATTGAAAGTTTCTCTTCAGGATATCCGGGTGGTCAATGCCGAACAGCACCAGCCCCTGCCCGAGATCTCTGACCTGAAGGGGGTTGTGATCTCAGGGTCCCATGCCATGGTGACCCAGAACCTTGACTGGAGTCTTGGGCTTGAGGCCTGGATTCCCCGGCTGATTCAGGAAAGGGTGCCGCTGCTGGGCATCTGCTACGGCCACCAGCTCATTGCCAGGGCCATGGGTGGGGTGGTGGACTATCATCCCCAGGGACTGGAGATCGGTACCACGGACATCGTGCTTGGCGGTCCGGGGCTGGAGAATGATCCGCTGTTTGGAAATTATCCCCCGGAATTTAAGGCCCATGTCGTCCATTCCCAGACGGTTCTCCGGCTGCCCGAATCTGCCGTTGCCCTGGCAAAAAACGGGTTTGAGCCCCACCATGCATTCAGGATCGGTCCCCTGGCCTGGGGGATTCAGTTTCACCCGGAATTCAATGCGGCCATTGAAATCGCCTATATTGCCCACCTGTCCCGGACCATGGTGCAATGGGGAAAGGATCCTGTGCAAGTGCAGGATCGGGTTGAGGAGACGCCGGTTGCGGCCATGGTATTGCAGAACTTTGCAACTCTTTGCTCAGGGCCGGTTTAAGGTCCAGTCATAGTCAAGATAGATAAGGTTGATTTCCGGGCCCGGCGCGTCCAGTTTCGTCCGGAAGCCATCTTCTGCATATTGCCGGATGAACAAAAGGGGTTTTCCATTAAAGTCCTCTTCAAACCAGGTAAAGATCCGGCTCACAAACAGGGTGCGTTCTTTTAAAAAATTAAACTTTTTGTCGTTGACAAAGGAGCGGGTAACCTCATCCAGCTGGGCTTCCAGTATGTTTCCTTCATAGGGCCTATCCAGGAGCGGGGGGCAGCTTTTGGAAGCGCAGTTGATGGCAAAATGGACCCGGGGATCCTTGAACAAGGGGCGCAGGACTTCATGTTCAATATAATCCAGGGACACGGTCCGGCCGTTCAGAGAAATAAATTTTTTGCTCCAGGGACTTGAAAAAAAAGACCCGATTTCTTTGATGGAATTGACGCCGGGATATTTTGTCAGGATCAATTTGATGGTAAAGGCATTATAGGCATTGATATAAAAGGCAAATTTTTCGTTGCGGGACAGGCTGTCCGAATCTGTGGCGGCCAAAACAGCCAGGTAGTCATCCAGACGCTTTTCGTCCTGTTTAAACCCTGCATAATCCACCCGTCCTTTTGTTACATATTGTGCAAGCAGACCGGCATAAACGGTATTGTTCACCCGGGCTGAGACCTCCCATGGGCACAGCGCAATGGATGCAGCAAGGATCAGGCCCGGGAGAAGAAGGGTGATTTTTGAATAAAAAGCGGGTTTTTCAGGTTTTGCCATTCTGCTTCCTTTGGCTTCGGGTTCATGGAGCTGTTCATTTATTATGCTGCTTATTTCCTTTAAATCAATCCTGTGATATCTTTTTCCCATGAAAATTCTCCACATCATCAGCCAGGCACCGGATTTTACCGGGAGCGGAAAGTTTATCCAGCAGATTATCCTCAAGGCCGGGGCAGGGGGGCATGAAAATTTTCTTGTGGCGGCTGTGCAGCCAGGGTGCGATATCCCCTGCGACCTGATATCTCTCGATCACGCCGTTTTTGTCGAATTTGCAGGCAAGGATCTTGATTTTCCCATTCCCGGCATGAGCGATGCCATGCCCTATGAGAGCACGGTGTTTTCAAAAATGTCGCCCAAAAATCTTTTGGCCTACCAACGGGTGTTCAAAAAAAAAATACAAGAAGCCCTGGACCGGTTCCAACCCGACCTGATGCACACCCACCACCTCTGGATTGTCTCTGCCCTGGCCCGGCAGCTGGCACCGGACCTGCCCATGGTGACCACCTGCCATGGCACCTGTTTGCGCCAGCATATCTTTTGCCCCTGGATCGGTCGGGAGATGATAGGTCCCCTTCAGCAGATTGACCGCATCATGGCCTTAAGTCAAAGCCAGAAACAGGAGGTTGTGGATCTGCTCGGCCTTGGGCCGGTGCCGGACCGGGTTCCTGTGGTTACCGGGGGCTATGACCATACCCTTTTTCAATACAGAACCAAGCCGGAAAATGGCGTGGTGGAACTTTTGTATGCCGGGAAATTGTGCCGGGCCAAGGGCGTGCCCTGGCTGCTCAGAAGTCTTGATAAAATTTCAAACATGCCCTTTCGGCTCCATTTGGCCGGCAGCGGACCGGAGGCGGAAATGGGGGCCTGTATGGAATTGGCCGCGACCCTGGGACCCAGGGCGGTCTGGCACGGCCCCCTGAGCCATCGAGACCTGGCAAAGCTCATGGGCGCGTGTCACCTGTTTGTGCTGCCCTCGTTTTTTGAAGGGGTGCCTCTGGTCCTCATGGAGGCTCTGGCCTGTGGGTGCAGGCTTTTGTCCACAGATCTGCCGGGAGTTCTGGATATCCTGTCACCGGCCGACAGGCGGATGGTTTATTTTTTAAATCTGCCCGTTCTCAAAAATATGGACACCCCCCATGAACAGGATGAGGAAGATCTGGAAGAGCGACTGGCCATGGCCTTGAAAAAAATTATGGAAGAAATTCTGGAAAACCCCGCTCCCGATGTTCGAACCATTGAGCGCAGAACCTGTCCCTATACCTGGGAAAAGGTTTTTGACCGTATTGAATCGATTTATCTATCCCTTACAGCACCGGAAGTGTCGGATGAGGGAAAAAGATGAATGGCAATGGCGGCAATGTCGTCGTGGCACTTGAACCGGGGAAATCGGTTTAGGTTCGGGTCTTGTTTTTCCCGCTGCCGGATATGCCGGTGAAGCCCTCTAAGACCTTTGCGTTGGAAAAGATCCACAAGGGGCGTAAATTTTTTTTTCTTTTCAGGCGTTTCACTGGGAACGGCAAGTCCGTCGGTGAACAAAAGAATGGTTTGGACGCGGTCCAGGCCGGCAAAACCCGTGTGCATGAATTTTTCAGCTTCCGGGTCCCCATTGAGCACCCCATAGGTTTTGTTCATGTTGGATCGGATTTTTTTTATCTGGGTTTTCAGAACCGGGTTGGACAGGGTCTTGTTCTGTTCTTTTTTCAGCAGACACAGGGTTTCAAAATCATGGTCTTCCTGGTCCACCAGCACCCTGTAGGAATTGTCCGTGTGGATGAGAAGGACAAAGGCATCTCCTGTCTGGAGCCATTCCAGGCGGTTGTCAGAAATCCTCACCACGGCAGCGCTGGTACTCCAGCGGCTTTCCGGCCGGTTCAGGCAAACTTTGTGGGTTTTCATTTTGGCAAGGATGGCGGCATTGGCAGATCTGCCCAGAAAGTCCAATGAGGTGTGGTTCCGGGAAAACACCTGCCGGGCTGTATCGGCGGCAATACCGCCGCCGGTGCAGGCATCCCCGAAACATGCGCCATCGAGACTGGTGGCACCGTCAAAAACCCCGAACAGGTTTTTTTCCATGACAAGCCTGTCTTCATTGATCCTGCCCGATCCTTTTTCCAGAATATGTTCGATTTTAATTTTTGCCTGGTCCATGGCCTAACTATAGAGAGTTGAAACACAAAGTCAAAATGAAAAAGGCTATGGATTTTGGACAAAGGTATCGGAAAATTCTATGGGGTCAGGCTTGGGTTATTGCATTATGTCTGCATAATGCAATAACCCAAGCCTGACCCCAATTGTTACCAATTGTTATTATATTTTGCCGATGCCGGCATAAAGGTCCAGGCCGCCGTGGAAAAAGGGCATGGGCTGTAAGGGCAGCCCCAGGGCTTTTCCCGTGGCCTTGTCCGGATAGATGATCCCCACCCGCCAGCCCTTGAAATCAGACGTAAGTTTTTGGCCGATCTCCGCATAAAAACGGGTGATATTCATCTGGCTGCCCAGGCGTTTGCCATAGGGGGGGTTCAGGACCACCACCCCTTTTTCCGGGGTCAGCCCATGGGGATTTATATCAAAAAAATCAATTGCACGTGCCTGGACAACCTTTAAAAAATCATGGCGGCCCATGGCATCCTCCAGAAGGGACAGGGCGGTTTCATCAATATCCGATGCAAAAATTTTGGGGTCGCTTTCCAAAGAAAAGCCTTTCTGGGCCTTGGTTTTTAAATAAAGGAACCCTTCAGGCCTGACGCCGGGCCATTGCGCAAAGGCAAAGGACCTGAAAAATCCCGGCGGGACATTGGCCCGGATCATGGCGGCCTCAATGGAAAAGGTTCCTGAGCCGCACATGGGGTCCACCAGGACGTCCCGGGAAGAGAACCCGGCCGCCTTGAGGATGGCAAAGGCAAGGTTTTCCCTCAGGGGAGCTGAGATAACCTTTTGTTTGACGCCCCGCTTGAACAAAAGATCTCCGGACATGTCCAGGGAGAGTTCGAATCGGTCCTGGTCGGCCCGGATAAACAGGCTTTGTTCCGACTTTATTCCCGGGGCGAACAAGCGTGCCGCGATGATGGGCCGGCAGCGCTCTTCAATGGCACCCGAGTGGTAGAGCCTGGATTTATGGGCAGTGGCCTGGATGTTTAAATGTGTATTGCCCGGCAAAAAAAGCTCCCAGTCGATTTGCCTGATCTTT
>JAHIVS010000094.1 GCA_018816605.1 Pseudomonadota bacterium | reverse complement strand
GATCGGTCTCCACTCCAACGGAAAGGAGCTTTCCCGTATTGGTGGCCCCAATACCGATGAACAGGAAGTGACGCTCAATTTCCCGGAGCGATCCCTGCATCAGGTTTAATCTATTGATTTGCACAGTCCCAAGTGACATGAACGGGTCTCCTTATTTTTTTTGAATTTGCCGCAAGGCATTGGTTGCCATTGCAGTCAGATATTTATTGGCATCCGCAGGGGTTGCCCCGAGAATGGGACGTGCCGGCGGCCTTATTTCCCAGCTTTGTTTTCCCTTCCGGGTGTTGGTTCTCATAAGCCGCAGGACAAGCCCGGCTTGACCCAGGGTCATGTTCTCCCGGATCCATTTCTGGGGAACCCGTTTCATGATCGCCCCGCCTTTGCCGCGTTTCCGGGCCACCTTTCGGCGGTACCCTTCCTTATTCAGGGCTTTGGCCTGGGCGGGTGTGGCTGGCTTTTGATAATCCGGCACCCCATAAACCTTGGCGGCTTTTGCAGCCGTAAAAGTTTCCGGCACCCCGTGGTGATGGCGGTACGCCACCTTTGCCTGGCCCGGATTTTTCCAGGTGACATCCGCCTGGTGGTCGTTGCGGACCCGGGTGACCGTGCCCTTGCCCAGGGCTCTGAACATCCGTTTCTTTTTTTTGCTCGCCCGGGGGGCCATGGAAGCACCACTAACCGTTTGTTGCCGTTGTATGTTTTTTCGAAGGTCTGCCCGGGTTTCTTTCCCGATTTGGCTTAAAAGACGCCGACGCTGGACCGGGCTCATGGTCAGCACATTGATCTGGTCCATCAGGCGCAGGGTGGATTTAGGATTGGTGTCCAGGGTCAGATCCGGCAAGGCCATCAGCGGTTCTCCATTTTTTCAAGGTCTTCGGCTACATCCACGGGCACCTCATCCACCCGCCATTGTTTACCGTCCCAAGTGATGGGGCCGTCCTTATCCGGCACAATGGAAAGGGACTCGTCAAACTCCACGGTGATCTGGACAAACACCGTCTGCTCATCTTCCAGGGTCACATCGATGTCCGGATCCCCCAGTCCCAAAAGATCCCGGTCCGGGTCATTCTCAGTTAGCCATACAACTAAAACAGCCAAAAGCAGTGTGGCCAGGCGGGCAGGGCACCTCTCAATGGAAATGACAGCATCATACTTAAACCGCCCGATCTCCAATCCGTTCCCCAGATCCTTGCCCGATGGACAAAGCTTGCCCAGGTCGGCAAAGGCCTCCATTTGATCCCGGGAAATACCGGGCAGGGCTTCAATGTGTTTGGCAAGATTAGATAATTTTCTCATTAAAGCAGCTCGGCATGTATTTTGGGTTTGCCCTGGAGGTCGTTAAGGGCATCAGCGGCAAATTGATACCATTTGTCTGCGGTATCTTCGGATTCCTTGGCATCGCTCTGGGCATCTGATTTGCGCATCATGGTGGCATAATCGGGTAGCAGCAAGGCCTTGGCATGGCAGCTGACCGCCCGGGTATACAACAGCACCAAGGGGTGATCAGTTCCCAGCATATCGTTTGGATCCACCGGCACCGCCTCAAGGGTTGCGGCCCCGGCCAATTCCTTTTCCATGCGCCAGCCCGTCAATTGTCTATTGGCCCAAACCATGGCAATCTTTAAACGTTCCTCCAGCAATTCCACCCGGTATTCAGCCGGCAGCCGGTAAACTGCCTGGAATTGTGATAAAATTAAATCCGGCCAGAACGGTGCGTTTTCAACCTTTGCGGCGGGATCAATATCATCTGAGAAACCTGTAAAACTCATTGTCTTGTCCTTGTGTGGGCCGGCCCCCGCCTGGAAAGCAAATTCAAATTGAACTGCTTTCCTGCGGGATCAGCCGGCGGGTGGTGGAGCTGGTTAATTCTGCGGGCCTTCAAGTTCCTTATGGGCCTGGGCCAGCAGAGTTTTTACTTTTGCGCCGTATTCTGTGGCGTATTCGAGTTGAACAACAGCCACTTTCCAGTCTTCATTCTTAACGGCAATCATTCCGGAAAGACGGTATAGTTTAGCCCGGACCTGATCCGGAACATCCCAATCCTTGGCCAGATCACACACCTGGCTAAAATAGGGTTCGCAACTCCGGTCCGCTTCAAACTCAGCCTCTGCCCATTCAACAATGGTGTCACACAGATAGTCCGGCAGATCCCTTTTGAACCGTTCCGGCATGGGCACTTCATGCGCGATGCAATGCACAGCCAGATCCATGGCAGCCGGGATATCCTTGATATCAAACAGCCAGACCAGAATCTGGCCAAGCAGGGGATGGGCCGACCCGGACGCACAAAGACCATTAACAACAGGCAAATATTTGGGCACCAGGCTCTCAGCCTTAACCCTTTCTTTTTCTTTGATGCTTTTGATCAGCTTCAAAGCAGCCAGATCATTTTCAAGCTCTGCTTCCATCTTGCCCATGGCCTGCTGTTTACCGATGGCAGATCCCGGCATGGTGCCTATGACCTGGAATTTGCCTTCAGGTTCATTCCCATATTCCGGGTCTGTCTTTTTTCTCTGCTGAAATCGTGTCATCAAACTCATGATTGGATCTCCGATTCAAATTTAAGGTTATGCCCAGGTATCGCCCGGAGCCGGCATCTTCACATTCTTGAATTCCAGGCCCACAAATTTTTCCGGCGTTTCAATCACATAGCCTTCATTCCGGCTGTTGTAATCTTCGACCCGGTCCTTTTTCGGCTCATCAATGATGCGCCTGCGCCAGGAACCCGACTGATAATAAATGGACAGGTTTTTCAGGCTGGTGATGATAAGGCCGCGCCCGGGAAAATTTGTGGGGGTCATCCAGGGCAATCCGCCGAACAAACTAAGCGACGTGTTGGCAAGGGTTTTTTCCGTGGGCGTCCGGCCCAGAGCCTGGAAAAGATCAATATGTTCTTTTGCGATAAGTTCGCTGCCGATCATGGATACAAGATCGGATCTCAGAAATACGGGG
>JAHIVS010000093.1 GCA_018816605.1 Pseudomonadota bacterium | reverse complement strand
GTGCCCGCCAGGGCATGGATATTCCATAGGAATCGATAACGCTAAAAAAAGTGATATTGCAAGTTGATGGCCAGGGTATAAACTGTTTTCTCATAGGTGACGGCCGGGGCGCGTTGCACCCCCGGGGCCAGCGAGGTTGCCCCAGCATCACCTGACTGATAAAAACTGCCCATCAGGCCTGTGGTAACAGATATCCTTTTATTAAACGTATAACTTCCCCCCACAGCAACGGTATGGCAGTCAAGGGCCGGACTCATCTGTTCGATTAGGCTGAAGTTGTCCGGGGTCATGCCGACATCCGTATACATATACCCCATTGTTCCCTTAATATTTTCTGTAAACGCATACCCCAGACTGATGGCAAGATCATAGGAATTATTATCGACACGGTCGTTTTGGGTTCCCCAGTCTGCATCTTTTTCAAGATAAAGGGTATAGGAAGGGCTGATGGAAAATTTGGGGGTTACATTCCATTGAAAACCCGCAGCCAGGACCGCCGGCAGATCCCTTCGATAACTTTTTCCGTCTTCCCTTTTGTTTGCAATTAAAATTGCTTCACCCACGGTCCCCTTGGTTGCGGAATCAATGGTTGTTTCCCAGTCAAGTTTCACCCGGCTTTCATATCGCAAGGCGATATTAAACGTGTCATTGGGCCTGATGTTGAGGCCTATCACCCCGCCGAATCCATCGGCTTCCTGTTCATATTTGCCCAGAATATAGGTATTGGTTCCCCCCTGGAGATAGGTTCCGTGAATATCCACGGTTTTATCGGTGGTGACGTATCTTGCAGCACCGGAAACAGAAAAAATATCATTTATTTTATAGGACAAACCCGTAGTAAATCCATAGTCATAGCTTTCAGCAGCGGCAAATTCGTTGTGAAGGATACCTCCGGCAGGAAGGAGCGGGCGAAAGGCACCTGCCGCAGCCACATTTCCAATGGTTTTGGTAATGATGTTCCCTTCATCATACTCCACTTTTCCCCCGCCGCCTACAATTGTGAAACTGCCGTAGGCCGCCCATTTATCCTGTTTGTAAATGGAAAACAAGGCCGGAACAATCGGATTTGACGTGGTTTCATAATCCTTGCCGGATATGTGGTGGTCATAATCAAGGCTGAGAAATTGTACATCAAGCCCAAGGTGCATCCCGTTTTCAAGCTGCATTATCCCGGCGGGGTTGTAGGCCGCGATATCAGTTCCGTCGATGGCAGCATTCCGGCTGACTGTTCCTGCATAGTTTGCAGAATAATTCTGTTTATTGTCCACCCCTCCTGCAAAAACAAAATCTGCCAAAAACCCAAGAGCCAATAACCCTGCGAAAATTGAAACAATTTTCTTGTTCATTCCCTTTTCTCCTTTTAAGAAGGTTTTATTATTACAGCATGGTCTCTACCATGCCTGCTATATCGGCCATGGGGATAAAGATTGCCAAATAAAAACCAAGGATGGCTACCCAGCGGACACCTACTCAGACCATCCTTTTTCACCGGCGTCAATCCCTTTTACACACTGAAAATAATTTTTACTTTGTTTTATATTATTTTACATTTGCATACAAACGGCAGCCCCGGGTGGCTGAAGGAAAAGGGACACAGGCCGCTACAAGTTTATCGGCAACCTTGTCTGATGCCGGGCAGATCACGCAATAAAAGAAATATAGGTCATTCCGGAAATCTGGATATGGCGTATCTCCCGGACGATTTTGGACAGCAGGATCATGCCCAGGTGCTGAATCGCTTCTTCATCGGCGGTCAATAAATTGTCCGGCAGGGTCAGGTTGACAATGTCCTTGACACAATTGCCAATGATGGCCTCTGTGAAAACGCCCTGCTCGTTTCTGATGAATTTGAACAGCACCCTGGGGGTTTCTCCCCTGATTCCGGAGATCAGATGCATGAAGGTTTCTTCACAGGCCAGTTCCATGCGTTTGATTTCAGCGTCGGACAGCTTCAGCTGACGGGCCACCCCCTCCAGGGCAGACATGAGATCCGGCAGGGCCATGGGCCTTGCCGCCACTGAAAAAGAGGCTTTTTGCCTGGGGGCCAGGCGAATGAGGGCGCTGAGGGCAAAGGCCGTGAACCCGCCCATGGCCACACCGTTTTTCAGCAGGGGAGAGAGGGGAAGGGGCATGAGCTCGGGGAAAAAAATTTCCGATTCCGCAATCATGCCCACGGTAATGGAAACCCCCAGCATAAG
>JAHIVS010000092.1 GCA_018816605.1 Pseudomonadota bacterium | reverse complement strand
GCGGGGCCCTGGTGTGGCTCTATAAAATATCCGGAAAGAGATCGGAGGCCTATGCCTAACATAATCGGCCGGGTAAAGGCCCGGTTGATCTCGGAGATCAGCCGGTTGTATCAGCCTCAGATGGTAAGGGTGAAGCGGGGGCATGACCGGAAAGCCCTCCGGAACACCCGGATCAGCAATACCGTGGTGATCGTTTTCCCCCAGGGGCTGGTGCTGGAGGACAACGTGTTCGTTTTTCATTATGCCATCCTGGATGCCTCCCACGGCCTGACCATCAAAGAGGGCTGCCAGATAGGAGGATGGGTGGGGATATTCACCCATTCCAGCCATATCTCCATAAGGCTTTACGGGGAGAAATACAGCGATCACCATGAGCTCAAAGGGTACATTACCGGGCCGGTCATCGTAGGAAAGTATAGTTTTATCGGGCCGCATTCGATACTGATGCCGAACACCAGCATAGGGAAGGGGTCCATCGTGGCCGCCCACAGCTACGTTCGGGGGGAGTTCCCGGATTTTGCCATCATCGGCGGCAATCCCGCCAAGGTCATCGGCGACACCAGGAAGACCGACCAGGCTTTTTTGAGAAAATACCCGGAGCTGGAGCCTCTTTATCGTCAATGGACAGAAGGAAACGACCATGCATAGCAGAATAATATCGACCGGCCACCACATCCCCGGAGCGGAGGTAAGAAATTCCGACCTGAAGCAGTTTCCGCCGAACGCCATTCCCCTGATCGAACAGAAGACCGGGATAAAGGCCAGGCATTACGCGGCCCCGGACCAGTGCACCTCCGATCTGGCTTATTTGGCCGCCAGGGAGTGTTTGGGGAAGGCCGGGCTCGATCCCGGCAAAGTAGAGGGGATAATTCTGGCCACCTCCTCTCCGGACCGGATCCAGCCCGCCACCGCTGCCAGGGTCCAGGCTCTGCTGAATGCCGACCAAGCATTCGCAGTCGATATCAACAGCGTCTGCAGCGGAGGTATCTTTGCTCTGCATTTTGCGGATAATCTGATAAAATCCGGTCAATACAACAATATCCTGGTCATCGCCTCCGAGGTTTACTCGAAAATACTCAATCCCAGCGATTTTGCAACCTTTCCTTATTTTGGCGACGGGGCCGCGGCTGTTCTGCTGGGAAAGGAGCCCGCCTCGCCGGGCATCATCGGCTCGATAATCAAAACCGACGGCCGGGGGCACGATGTCATACAGGTCCCCGGGGGAGGGACCATGATGCCGGGGCCCAAGGTCGGCAATCCTCGGGATTGGTACTTCACCATGAAAGGGCGCGAAGTCTACGATTTTGCGGTGGCTCGGGGCAGCGAAATAATCGATGAGATATTGGCCAAATACCAGGTCGAAAAATCGCAGTTGAAGGTCGTGGTGCCCCATCAGGCCAATATCAGCATCATTGACGCCATAGCGGTGAATTCGGGCATACCCCGCTCCAAATTTTATGTCAATCTTTACAATTACGGCAATACTGCCGGGGCTTCGGTAATGATAGCCCTGAGCGAGGTGGTATCCAGCGGATCGGCCGGCCCCGGGGATCAGGTGTTGCTGGTTGCCTTTGGCGGGGGCCTTTCCTGGGGGGCCACCCTAATCAAATTATAGGAGGTTAAAATGGAGAAGATCAGAACTGCCCTGAAGAATGTTTTTCCCGAGCTGAAGGACGAACAGGTGATCGATGACCTGAAGCTTTACGATATTCCCGGGTGGGATTCGATGAATGTCATCAATCTGCAGCTGGAGTTGGAAACCCTCCTGGGCCTCGACCTGAGCGCCTTTCAGATGACCGGGGATCTGACGCTGAAACAGCTGAGAGAAAAGCTGGCCGAGGCCGGGGCTTCCGATATCTGATATCAATCCAGTGACCATGAAAAGGGCATATAATGCCATAGCGGCCTTTTTTGTCTTAGGCTTATTTCTTCTTCCAAACATCAGCCTGGGCGGCGGAGTTCCTTTGCTGAGGTCCGAGGACCTTGCCGTGTACCTGATAACCCTATTGTTGATATTCAATATCAAACGTCCTTTGCCGCTTTCTAAAGGATTGGCTGCATATTTAATTTATATCAACATATTTGCTGTATGGATTTTGGTGTGTATGCTGGGCAATGGACGATTTTTTATTTTGAGGGATTATTTTGAATATTATAAACTGTTCAAGTATGCTGTTATTATCGCTTTTGGCTGCCTGTTGCTTAAAGAGGAAGCCCTGCCGGGGTGGGGAAAATTGGTCCTGCCGATATTCGGGCTGTTGTTCGCCTTTAATATTTTAAATTATCTCAATCTGTTCAATTTCAATAAATGGGTGATGCCATTTTATACCGACAGCGCTCGCCTGGCAGGGTTCGGACTTGACAGTCTGGGACGCTCTGCCCCTAAAAGACTGCTGGGGGTGATGGGCAACCCCAACAACAATGCCATCCTCTGGTCTTTCTTCGCGGTTTATTTTTTGTCGGTCAAAAAAAACCTATGGGTTAATATTTTTTTACTGGTCTCGGTGACGATGGTAATGTTGACCGGATCCAAGACGGCGGCCATAGCATTGCTGGCCATGTTGTTGGTCAATTG
>JAHIVS010000008.1 GCA_018816605.1 Pseudomonadota bacterium | reverse complement strand
TGATGCCCCATCCTTCTAATAGATTTATAAGGGTGCCGCTTGGATATTCAGACCATGGTCTGGTTTGCATTGTTCCTGTTTATCACAGATTTGTACAGCATGAGAAGAAAAAAGCCAAAGGCAGGAATGGGTTTTCAGGTCCCCAGAAAAAAAGAAGTCCGTATGGTGGTATCTGCTCTTATATGATATAATAGCCAAACACATCTAACCACAAGGAAGGCCCATGTCAAAGATAACAAACCCCTGGAAACTTGCCGAAAAATCCCTGAAAAACAACCGAGAACCATCCGCCTCCAGACAGTCCCATCCCTTTCTGGCAAAGGATCCAGAAGCTGTTGTGGGTCAGTTCCACGACCTGCCCGTTCAGAATTTTTCCGACTACGGGGTCTATTTAAGCTTTGGCCGGGACCGGGTACTTCTGCCCAATAAATACGTGCCCGAAGATATTTTCGTTGGCCAAAAGATCCGGGTCTTTGTCCACACCGATTCCGAGGACCGCCCCGTGGCCACAACCCTGGAACCGGCCGGCGTGGTGGGGGATATCGTGGCCCTTAAAGTTAAGGACACGGCTGCCTTCGGCATCTTCATGGACTGGGGTCTGGAAAAAGATCTTCTGGTTCCCCGCAGCGAACAGCAGGGCCGGATGGAGCTTGGTGAAACCCATCTGGTGAAAATCTGCCTGGATGAATCCTCCCACCGGATCTACGGGTCCACCCTGATGACGCAATTCTGCTCCGGGGAAACCCAGCGCCTTACTGCCGGTGAGCCTGTGGATCTTATCATCCACAGTATAACCCCCATCGGCTATACAGCCCTCATCAACCACACCTGCCAGGGCATGCTCTATAAAAACGAGACCTTCGAAGACCTGTCCATCGGGGATCGGTGCCGGGGATATGTCCTCCGGATCCGGGAGGACGGCAAGGCGGACCTGACCTTGAAACAGCCGGGATATGCCTCGGTGGAAGGCTCTGCCTTGAAAATTCTGGAGGTCCTGAAAGCCAATGGCGGGTTCAGCCCCTGCCACGATAAAAGCCGGCCGGAAGATATTCAATCCGCATTTTCCATGAGCAAAAAGGAATTCAAGCGGGCCGTGGGCAGCCTCTACAAACAGGGCCGCATCAGCCTGCACAAGGCTGACGGAATCCGGTTGAAATGATTATCTGAGACTCCGCTCAAAAAGCCTTTTCCTTGAAACATGACACGCAAAATGGTAATAAAGGCAATCCGATCTTAAATCCGCTTATTTAAAGGAGATGCACATGTCCCTGGAACAAAAATATTTTACCGGTGTGGTGTGGCAGGATTTCCAGCACAAAGAACTGATGAATCTTTTTGCAAAACTGAGAAAAGCACGGACAGACAAACAGGACAAGGATGCATTTCGGTTTGCCGTTGCATTTTTATCCATGTACGTCAACCACCATTTCAAGCTGGAAGAAGAATACATGGATATTTATTATTACCCGGAAAAAGATGCTCACAAAAAAGAGCACAAAGGATATGTCAAAACCCTTAAGGACTTCAGGGAAAAGCACCAAGACTATACAGAAGCGGCTGTGGACGATCTTATAAAAAAAATCAACCAATGGATTCTGGACCATATTTTCGGAGACGATAAAAAATTGGGGCACCATATCCTGGACGCCGAAAAAGCAACATCAGGCAATCCGATCCCATGACCCCCCCATGATTCAAATTACCCAGGAACAAAAAAAGATAGTCGGCCATGACCTTTTGCCGGGAGAGATCCTCAAGATCATGGCCTTTGCCGGCACCGGCAAAACCACCACCCTGGTGGAATACACAAAAAAACGGCCCCACCTGCGATTTTTGTACATTGCCTTTAACAAGAGCGTTCAGGTAGAGGCCGCCCAAAAATTTCCCGGCAACGTAACGGCCCGGACCACCCATTCCCTCGCCTTCCAGGCCAAGGGCTTTAAGTACAGGGACCGCCTGGTGAAAGGATTTCGGGCCAGCCAGGTCCTGGCAGCCCTGAAGCTTGATAAATATGAGGATGCCAAATATACCATGGACACCCTCCACAATTATCTGGCCTCGGCAGACCCGATAATTTCATCCGCCCACATCCCGGCCATGGCAAAAGGCTTTTATAAAAAAAACAAACTTTCCATGCCCGCTCTGGTGGACCATGCCAATTGCCTGGGAAGAAAAATGTGCGACGGGTCTTGTGACGACATCGGCATGATCCATGACGGGTATTTAAAGCTCTATCAATTGTCAAACCCCCGCCTGCCCTATGACTGCATTCTCCTGGATGAGGCCCAGGACATCAACCCTGTGACAGCCTCCCTGGTATTTGCCCAGGCCCGGCCCCTGGGAACCCGAAAACCCGCGGCCATAATCCTGGTGGGCGACGGCCACCAGCAGATCTATGGTTTCAGGGGAGCAAACGACACCCTGAAAGGCTTTTCCGCCGCCAGAACCCTTCATCTGACCCAAAGCTTCAGGTTTGACAATAATGTTGCCCGGGTGGCCAACATGGTCCTGGGAACCTTTAAACAAGAACATCGTCAGATCAGGGGCACACCGGTATTGGAAAAGCCGCCCTGGGATCCCGGGCACCATACCATCATCGCCCGAACCAATGCCACCCTTTTTGACAGGGCGGTCCGGCTGTACAAGAAACACAGAATCGGATTTGTGGGCGGAGCGGGCAGCTACCGCCTGGACATTCTCAAGGATGTCTATTCTTTGTATACAGAAGATCTCGCCGGGATCAGGGATCCCTATATTAAAAGTTTTGCCGGCTTCAGGAGCCTGAAATCCTATGCCAGGACCGTGGAAGATTTTGAATTGTCCTCTGTGTGCAAAATGGTTGAAAAATATACCTCTTCTGTTCCCACCCATGTGGACAACATCATGGCACGGGCCGAAGAACAAGACACGTCGGGCATCCTTCTGACCACCGCCCATAAATCAAAGGGTCTGGAATGGGCAAATGTTCTGCTGATGGCCGATTTTCACCCCCTGATGAAAGGGGGAAAGCCCATAGACCCTGAAGGGGTTGATCCGGACGAGTTCAACCTGATCTATGTGGCCATGACCCGGGCCATGGTCAACTTAAGATTTGACCGGGAAAGCGATATACCGGAATTTATCCGGTTGCGACAAAAAAAACATCACCCGGAAAAACACAGGGGTTCGTAAATTAAGGTGCACGCCAGGGAGACAATTGCCGGACTCAGGAGGCGCCGGCTGTCAGTACGAGATCCATCACAGCTTCAAACGGGGCCCTTTCTTTTTTCAATTCCGCCCTGGGTTTACCATTATTGGAATTTTGCGTTTTGCCGGATTTTGTTCCGGCCCCGGGCCTGCCGTCTGCTTCTGCTGCAAAAAAACTGGGATAAAAAGAGATCCCTTTTGCTTCAATCTTCAGGGTCAGCCGGGTTCCAGGCTGAATATCTCCAAAAGAGGAAATGGCGCTAAACCCGATGGCAGCTTCAAATACCATCCTGGCAGTTTCCGGGTATCCCATACCGATCTCAACCCCTTTTTCCCGGGCTTCCGCAAAAGACATGGCCATGGGGCCGGACGAATAGGGATAAGTGATTTCCATGGAATCGGGCAGATTGATTACAGACGATGTGGAGGCGTTGAGGCTGTTGAATTCTATTTTAAAGGGGGGAATCGTTTCGCCCTCCGGATCAAGGGTCAGAGCAAGGCCGTTCATCAGGATCTTTTGCCTCAGGGAATCTCCCTGGACCGAAACGCAGACAAAAACAGCGTCTGCATTGTTCATGACCCGGACAGAAACCCGCTCTTCCTTGTCATCATACTGGGGCAAGAGACCAGACCACTCATGGTCCATTCCATCGGCCTGAATCTGGCTTTGAGACCAGGGCGACCGGATCTCAGGCAGTTTGGTGCTGCATCCTGCTGCCAGAAAAATGACTGCCAGCAGAAACAAGCTTGAGGCGATCCATGTAATCTTTCTTTTAAACATCATTCTCCGGCGCAGCTGCTCCATTAATACTTTTTATTTTTTGTCCCAGAGGGGGGGCACCTGGGCCCGGGTGATTTCTATTTTTTCCCAGACCTTGCCCAGCACATAGGGTTCTTTTTCCAGCCACCGGCTTTCCAGGTCCTGTCTCGACTCAAACTCACAGATGATCAGGGAGCCTGTCATTTTTCCCCCATCATCCAAAATGGCGGCTGCAGAAATCCAGTGCCTGAGTTCAACCATTTTTTTTGCCATGGCCAGGTGGGCTTCCCTGGCTGCCATTCGCCTTTCCAAAGCATTGTCATCCCTGCCGTCATAACCGGTTACGATAAACTGCATCTTTATTTATCCTCCAATGATTGTCATTTTTTTACTGCCCCCCTTCATGGAAGGGGTATACCCTATTTTTCCCCGGTGATCAACAATTCCTGCAATGCCGTCTGGCGCCGGCTGATATCCTGATTCTGGACGGCCATGCCCAGGGCCCGCCGGGTCCCGACAAAAAGCGCCAGCTTCCTTGCCCGGGTAAGACCCGTGTATATCAGATTTCTGAAAAGCATTTTAAAATGCTGGGTCAACAGCGGGATGATCGTAACTTCAAACTCAGATCCCTGGGACTTGTGAATGGTGATGGCATAGGCCAGGTCCAGCTCCATGATATCGGTCTGTTTGTACTGCACCACCCGGTTGTCCGGAAAAAATTTCACCGAGCAGGTGAGCTCCATGGTGTTCACATCAAGGATGGTACCGATATCCCCATTAAACACCCCCAGATCATAATTGTTTTT
>JAHIVS010000686.1 GCA_018816605.1 Pseudomonadota bacterium | reverse complement strand
GGATTGTGGCGGCCACCAATGCGGATCTGCCCAGGCTGGCGGGTCTGGGGCGCTTCAAGCAGGACCTTTTGGACCGGCTTTCCTTTGAGGTGATTTATGCGCCGCCCCTGCGGTATCGAAAAGAGGATATCCTCTTGCTGGCCACCCATTTTGCGTCAAGGATGGCCTATGAACTGGGTTGGGAAAAGGCTCCCCACCTCACCTCCGGGGCAGTTAAAACCCTCGAGGCGTATTCCTGGCCCGGCAATATCCGGGAGTTAAAGAATGTGATTGAGCGGGCTGTTTACAAATCAGCCTCCCACATGATCGGAAAGATTTCCTTTGATCCCTTCCAGTCCCGGTATGGGGAAGATTTGGAACCTGACCTGGTCCAGGAGTGTTTGGAACCTGACCCGGAATCTTTTGCTTCAAGGGGGGCAGGGGGGGGAGGGAAAAGACAACTTCTGGCAGCTCTGTTTGAAAAACCCCTGAAGGAATCCCTCCTGGCCCTGGAATCTTACAGGCTTCGTGCGGCTCTTTTTGCCTGTCAGTTCAACCAAAAAAAAGCCGCAGCCCTGCTGGGGATCTCCTATGACCAGTTCCGGGGCCTAAAGAAAAAACATGGCCCCGGCATCAGCTAAAACAGGGGTATAGGGAAAAAAGCCGTTTTTATAGGTTTATTTTTGTTTGAAAAACAGATCCAAAAATGCCCGAAACCCTTTTCTTTCCGCCACGATCGCTTTTTCAAATGAGGCGGTATTCCGGTATTCAATAAGGTGTTTTACCGAGAGCATCATCTGCCGGTTGACGGATGCAATTGAACCTGCAATCTCTTTTGCCCGGTCAATCAACCGATCTTCGGGAACAATTTCATTTACAAGTCCTATTTGAAGGGCTTTGCCTGCGGTTATGAATTCACAGGTAAGCGACATCTGTTTGGCCATTCTCTGGCCGACAGCCTGCTGGAGAAGCTGGGTCATACCCCAGCCCGGATGAATGCCCACCCTGGAATGGGTATCGGCAAAGCATGCATTTTCAGAGGCAATCAGAAAGTCGCAATTGAGGGCCAGTTCAAATCCCCCTGTAATGGCATGGCCGTTGACAGCTCCGATGATGGGTTTTTGACAGCCGTTAAACACATCCACCATGTCCCGGCCGTCTCCCCTTGGATCAAAAAGGTTGTCCGTGTCGAGGGCCCCAAGGTCAATACCCGAACAAAAGGACTTGCCATTGCCGGTAATGATGATGGTGCAGATATCATCATCCTTTGCCGCTGACTCTATCCCGTTGTAGAGGCCGCAAAGAAGGTCCTGGTTTATGGCGTTTCTTCTCTCCGGTCTGTTGAGTGTGATGATCGCTGTTTGATTTTCCCTGGTGTAGACCACGGATCTGTCCATTGTGAACTCCTTTTGATCCTTGTTTTATCAGCTGCGGATGTTCTTTCGGCTGCTGACAATGGGGTATACCAGTTTATTCCGGGGCTGCAATCGGCCGAAATCCATGGCAGGGTTGTATTTTTTGAGCAGCCATAGGGGTATTTCCAGATCATTGAGGCACAGGGACCAGATGGTATCTCCGTTTTTTATTTCATAGGTTTCAACACTGGAAATGGAAAAGGATTCAAAAAAATCTTCTTCCATTTCCTTGTGATACTCATACCGGAGTTCCTCAAATTGGTCCCTATCTTTTTTTGCCAGGGGAATCTGGATCTTCTGGTCAATGGAAATGGTATCGCCGTGGGGAAGCCGGTTCAGGGTACGGATTTTATGGGTGGGTATCTGGAGCCAGTCTGCATAGTGACCCAGGGTCTCTTCCGGTGCAACCTGGATAAGTCCCACCAGCTGGTTTGACCGGGTAAATGTTTTTTGTATTTTCAGGTCACTGGTGATAATTTTTAAATTGACAGCAGGTTTTTCGGAAACAGGTTTTGCAAGGGCTTCCGCGGTTTCAGGCAAGCCGGCTTCCGGTATCGGGGGTGCTTCTGGCAAGGCGGCGGCTACTTTTGTCGGTAATGCTGTGGGTGGTATTGGTTCGGCGATCCTCCCTTTCATTTTTACGGGTGGCGCTTGTTCGGGCGTTGCCGGCAGGGCTGGGGCTGTTTTTATTGGTTCTTTTTGTTCTGCCGGTTTCTGGGGTTTGGCCTGGGCCAGTTTGATGGGGGGAACCATTTCACCCGGCACCGGGATCCTCAGGTTTTGGCCGATATAGATTGTGGCTTTGCGGCCCAGTCCGTTTGCCATGGCCAGGTCATTTAAGGAAACGGCGTGGGTCCTGGCAATGCTGCCGGCCGTATCCCCTTTCCGAACCACATGAAATTTGCTGGGTTTTTGTGTTTTCTGGAGCAGGCTGGCGGTAACCCGGGAGATGGTTTTATGATCCATATGTTTGGGCAGGCGCAGTTCAAACCCCTGGGGAATGTGTTTTCGGCCGTCGAATACCGGGGTTCTCAGGGAGGGATTCAGCTCCTGCAATGTCTGGATATCCAGATTAAGGCCTCTGGCCAGGGCCGAGGCCGACACATATCCTTTGGTGGTGAACCGGGTGACTTGAACCGGTTTCTGGAAAGGGATATCCCCAAAGTATTGTTTGTAATTTTTGGCCACGTGCCGGGCAGCCAGGAACTCGGGATAAAAATTTCTTGAGGCAAATTTAAAGGAAGCACTCTGGTAAGTGTTAAAGATATTTTCATAGGAGCCCTTTTGCTGCTGGGCCCGGAGCATGCCGTTTAATCCATGGTTATAGGCAGTGACGGCCAGGGGCCAGTCTTTCAAGTGTGCATAATTTTTTTTTAAAAGGCGGGCAGCCGCGTCGGCGGAGATGAAAGGGTCCCGTCGCTGGTCCACCACATACCCGATTTCCATGTACATTTTCCCTGTTCCCTGGGTGAACTGCCAGACGCCGGCGGCCCCGAATTTTGAATAGGCGGTAAAATCAAAGGAAGATTCCACACAGGGCAGATAGACCAGGTCAGTGGGCAGGCCATGGGAGTGAAAAATTCTTTTAAATTCCGCTATCACAGAGCCGGACCGGATCAGTCCTTCCTTAAACTGCTGGCTTATTCCGGTCTGGCATCTCACCTCCCGGGCTGCCCGGTTATATTCAGCCGGTCCTGCCTTGGCGCTGAATAATTTTGCCACCTTTTTTTCCGTTGCGGTGGCAGGCGGGGTTCCGGCCCCAAGGGCCAGGAGAATTCTTTCGTATTTTTCCAGGGCCAATTGTTTGTTTCTTTTGTTCTTCTTTTCCGCTGTCACGGTTCTGGCCGTGTCCAGGGAAATGACCTCGTAAATGCGGCCCAGATGCCGGGCATCATGGATTATGCCATGGGATTGGGTGTAGCGGCTGAACACATCTGTCCAGAACGCCACATTGGGCGCAATGGAAGGGTTGACCGGAAAGACATCAGCAACGGGTTTTTCCGTTCCCTGTACTGGTGTCGCATGGGAGGCGCCTGCCATCAGAAACAGCCCCATTGCCATGACCATGAGGATACGCTTACCAGATAATTGCCTTACAAAATCCATTATGTTTTTCCTCTGATTTTTTAATTTTAAAATGATTGGGCTCGCTAAAATCGTGATTCTATGGAGGATTCAGTTTTTTAACAAGAAAAATCGTACACGGTTCCGGCAGTCCTTTAATATTTTCTACCAATATTGTTATGGAACTAGTATGATTTGTTCAATTTTAAGAAAGGCGTTTATTTTTGAACACCAGAAGAAGTTTCATAAAAAAAAGCATCCTGGCAACGGCAGCCTTGACGGTCCCAGCATTCCCGGCCTGTGTGACCCTCAGTACCACAACGGCAAAAGTTCCCATGAGATCGGGCCGGGTGGACCGCGCACTGGTCCTATGGTACAGCCAGACCGGCCACACCCGCCGATGCGGGAAGGTCCTTGCAGCAGCATTGGCAGACAAAGAAATAAAGGTCCAGGCCCAGGACATGAGAGAATTTAAAAAACAGGAAAAATTTGATTTTGACCTTCTGGTTTTAGGGTCGCCTGTTTTTTATTACGATATCCCTGGTTTTGTGAAAAACTTTATCCGGTCCCTGCCGGATTTAAAGGGGATACCCGTGGCATCCTATGTTAGTTTCGGGGGGCCCGAAGGGAACCAGGACAATGCAAACTATTCCATCCTCCACTTGTTATCTGAAAAAAACGGGGTGCCGGTGGGGCAAAAGTCATTCAGGAGTCTGAGTTCCTTTCCCCTGGCCTGGTCAGAGGACAAGGTACATGAAAAAACCTGGGATGCCCGGCATCTGCCGGATGAACAGACCTTTCAATCGGTTCGCAATTATGCCGGGTTTGTCCTTGGCCAAATTAAAGGGAACCACCCGGGAACCTTTGTTAAAAAACTGACCTTGAGGGAGGCGTCCACCCTGTTCGGGCCTGAGTGGTGGACAAAACTTTTGATTAAAAATCATCATATCATTGAGGAAAACTGTGTCCGATGCAATGCCTGTGTGCAATTGTGTCCGGTCAACGCCATTGATCCCGGGCAATATCAGGTTAACACCCATGCCTGCGTCATGTGTTTTGGCTGTATCAATACCTGTGAATACCAGGCAATTCATATGGAATACGGCAAAGAGCGGGTGTTCGGGTTTAAGCAATTTTTAGAGCAGCATGGTATCCAACCCTACCTGCCCCGGGAAGTAACCCTCTGATCTGGGGGGTGCTTATTTCTCCCCCCGGCGCTGCATGTCCCGGATGGCATCACAAAGCTTTTCAACGGCAATTTCAATGGTGGCCTCGTCGGCCATGGTGTAATTGAGGCGCATGGTTTCAAGGCCCTGTTCCGGGTCGGTATAAAAAAAATGTCCCGGAACAAAGGCCACCCCCTTTTCAATGGCTTTGTCATAGAGGGACAGGGCATTAAATCCTTTGGGGCCCGATACCCATAAAAACATACCCCCGTCGGAAGGCGCACAGGAAAACCCTTGGGGCAGCATGCGCTCCAGGGCATCTGTCATGGCCCTTTGCCGGGGTTTATAGATGTCGATGATCCGGGGCAGGTGGACGTCCAGGTGTTTACCCGCAAGGTATTCGGCTGCCAGGGCCTGGTTAAAGGTGGAGGTGTGAAGGTCCACCCCCTGCTTGACCAGGACAAGCCATTGTCGAATAAATCTAGGGGCGGCATAAAATCCGATGCGCAGCCCTGGGGCAAACACCTTGGAAAGGGTGGAAATATAGATGACATGGTCCGGGGCAAGGGTTTTGATGGCCGGCACCGGATCTGCCTTGTAGCGAAGGGAAGAATAGGGGTCATCTTCCACCAGCAGCACATTGTGCCGCTGGATGATGTCGGCAATCTTGACCCGCCTTTCCAGGGTGAGGCTCCGGCCTGTGGGGTTCTGAAAGGTGGGGACAAGATATATAAATTTAATCGCATGGGTATTGAGGACACGTTCCAGGGATTCCGGAACAAGCCCTTCATCGTCCATCTCCATGGGGACATAACAGGGTTCATAGGGGTTGAAAGCCGACAGGGCGCCCAGGTAGGTGGGAGATTCCAGGGCGATCTTGTCTCCCTTTGATATGGTCAGTTTGGCAATGGCGTCCAGGACGCCCTGGGAACCCGAAGTGATATGGACGGCATCGGGTGGGATGTTGATCCCCCTTTCCCCGAGGAGAATGGATATCTGTTCTCTTAACGGGAAAAACCCTTCGGTCAGGTCATATTGGAAGGCGCTGGATTTATATTTTTCCAACACCTGCTGGGTAAGGGTCTGGATGATGTCCATGGGAAAACTTTCAGGCGAGGGGATGCCGCCTGCCAGCGAGATGATGCCGGGGGTGGCCACCACTTTTAAGATTTCACGGATGGCATTGGCCTGCATGCGGTTTGTTCTGTCTGCCAGAAGGCATTTATAGTCCATTTTTCTCTCCCCTTCTTTCTTGAATTTTGATGTCTCCCCAATGGCCAGGGTCTGCATCAGAGTAACAGGGGGAATGGACAATTAACAGATACAGATTATAAAAAATTCAATCATAACAGATCCGGAATAACCGCCACAGGCTATAGCCTGTTAACCGGTACATTGGCCAGCTGCTCCTCAAGATAGTCGTCCATGAGCTCTTTGTATTTGTCTTGGGGGAAATTTTTGCCGCAGGCCCTGCAGCACAGACTTACCTTTGTTCAGGTCTTTTTGATGTATAATTTGCCGCCGCAGTCAAGGCAGGCATTGTTGATTTCATTCACACTATTTTTCCTTTGTATCTTTTCTTTTATTGCCAGATAAAATAAAACAGGCAGATGAAAAGTCAAAACTTAAATTCATCAACCCTGTTTACAACGATCACTGCCAAGGAGAAACACCCATGGATAAAATAAAAGATCGATATACGAGAAGCTATCCCATTTCCTGGGACCAGCTCCACCGGGACGCCAAGGCGCTGTCATGGCGGCTCCATGACCGGGAAACGCCTTGGAAGGGCATTGTTGCCGTCACCCGGGGGGGGCTTGTGCCGGCGGCCATTATTGCAAGGGAGCTGGGGATTCACCACATTGATACGGTGTGCATCACCAGTTATGACTGGCAGAACCAGGGGGAGGCAACTATTCTCAAAGGGATAGAAGGGGATGGAGAGGGTCTGCTCATTATTGACGATCTGGTGGATACGGGCTCCACGGCAAGGGTGGTCAGGCGTATGCTTCCCAAAGCCTATTTTGCAACGGTCTATGCCAAACCTGCCGGTAAACCCCTGGTGGATGCCCATGTGACCGAGGTCAGCCAGGACACCTGGATTCTGTTTCCCTGGGATTCCGAGGCCCAGTTTGTGGAACCCATTGTGGGCCGATAAAAGAATGTGGCATCCCCCTGAAGGGCGGGAAGCAAAATTTTATTTATTCGTGCTCTCCATGATCATCAGGGGGACCGACAGCCAGGGCTTTATTTTTTGTCGATAATCTTTCTGTGGGCCATGAGCCGGATGGCATTGATTTTAATGAACCCTTCGGCATCTTCCTGGTTGTAGCCGCCCGCAATATCCATTGAGGAAAGATCCTGGTTATACAGGGAAGAAGGGCTAGTCCTGGCAATGGGGTAGGCCACGCCCTTGTAGAGCTTCAGGGTGACTTCACCGTCAATGACTTCCTGGCTCTTGTCCATGGCGGCCATGAGAAATTCCATTTCCGGGCTGAACCAGAACCCGTTGTAGACAAGTTCTGCATATTTGCCTGCCAGCATGTCCCTGATCCGCATGACTTCCCGGTCCATGGCAATGCCTTCAATGTCCTTGTGGGCTTCATGGAGGATGGTACCGCCGGGTGTTTCATAAACCCCCCGGGACTTGATGCCCACAAATCTGTTTTCCACCATGTCCAGGCGGCCGATCCCGTTTTCCCGTCCCAGCTGGTTCAGGTATTCAAACAATTCCAGGGGATCTGTTTTCACGGTCTGGTCTTCCAGGTTGGTGACCTTTACGGGAATACCGTCCTTGAATTCCAGTATGATCCGGGTGGCCTTGTTCGGCGCATTTTCCGGGGAGACGGTGTGGGAATAGATGCTTTCATCGCATACATGGCCGGGATCTTCCAGGATACCGGCTTCATGGGAAATGTGGAGCAGATTGTCATCTTCGCTGTAGGGTTTGGACGCAGACTGTTTGGTGGGGATTCCGTGTTTTTCGGCATAGGCCAATAGATCGGTCCGGCCCTTGAAGGCGTTGAGAAATTCCTTGTTTTTCCAGGGCGCAATGACCTTGATCTGGGGGTTTAAGGCATAATAGGACAGCTCAAACCGCACCTGGTCATTTCCCTTGCCCGTGGCGCCGTGGGAGACAAACTGGGCGCCCACCTCCCGGGCAATTTCAATCTGCTTTTTGGCGATAATGGGCCTGGCAATGGCCGTGCCCAGAAGGTAGCGGCCTTCATAAACCGTATTGGCTTTGTACACCGGAAAAATATAATCCGTGACAAACTCTTTTTTCATGTCTTCGATAAATACCTGGGATGCCCCGATCTGCAAGGCTTTTTTCCGGGCCGCATCAAAATCCTCCTGCTGGCCGATGTTGGCCATGTAGGCAATGACTTCATATCCCTGCTCCAGCAGCCACTTTAAGATAACCGAGGTGTCCAGTCCGCCTGAATAGGCCAGAACTACTTTTCCCTTTGACATACTATCTCCTTAAACGTTGGTTTTATATGTATTTATAAATATGTGACATTGTATCATGACCGTTATTAATGCAGAAAAATCTTGAAATAGTCAAGGGTTTATGTATAAAATGCAGATAATGCGTAAGTTTATGCATAAATATGAATGAATTGGGGCGTTTTTACATAAATATAAAAAAAATGAACAATTGCCATGACCATTTCTGCTGAATTAAACCGGCTGCTCTCCCAGGGAGTTTCCGGGAACCAGGCCCAGCTTGTCCGGGCCCTGGGAGAAAAAGGGATACACACCACCCAGTCTTCTGTTTCCCGGGCATTGAAAAAGATCAATGCCGTAAAAGGCCAGGACAGGGAGGGCAATGTGGTGTATTCCCCGGCCCCGCCTGAACCCGGGCTCAAGGACATGGGTTTTTTTGATTCCCTGGTCAACAAAATTGCGGACAACGGCTATCAGATCGTGATCCAGACCCGGCCGGGGACCGCCAACACCGTTGCAAAATTCATTGATGACCATGGGTTTGACCAGGTCCTGGGGACTGTGGCCGGAGATGACACCATTTTCATTGTTCCGGCTGATGTGGCGTTGATCCGGCAGACCGTCCGGGAGATCACTGCCTATATGACGCAAATCGGTATCTTCGAGACCTGAACCCCATGAAACTGGTTGCAGACAATATCCGGATCACAAAATCCATTGTCCGGGAGGGGCTCAGGAAAAAGGAAACAGCTGGCATTGCAGCCCTTGCCCAGGCGTGCGCCCGAAACGGGGCCCATGCCATTGATATCAACACCGGCCCTTTGGGAAAGGGGTATGAAAAAGACATGGTCTTTTTGGTCAGGACCATTGAGCACGTCACAGACCTTCCCCTGCTCATCGACACTGCAAATCCCCTGGCCATGGCAGCCGGGCTGGCAGCCGCCCGAAACCGGACCCTCATCAACGGAATTTCCCTGGAGCCGTCAAAACTTGAAGCGATTCTGCCCCTGGCCAAAAAATATGGAACCGATGTCATCGGGTTTCTGCTCTATCCGGACAGCCGGGTCCCCAGGGACAGCAGTGAGCGGTGTGAGATTGCCCTGGAACTTTTAGCCCGGGTTGAAGAAGCCGGGGTGGCAAAGGAACATTTGATCATTGATCCGGTGGTGCCCCCCCTGTCCTGGGATGACGGACTTTTCAGGGCCAGGGAGCTGTTAAAAACCATTTTTCTGCTGCCCGAACTTCTGGGGTTTCCGGTGCGGACCATTGCAGGGATTTCCAATCTGACCACAGGTGCTGCAGACCCTTCCCGGAAGACGCTTATGGAGGCGAGTTTTCTTTCCATGCTGGCCGCGGCGGGCCTGGACTATCTGATGCTGGATATCTTAAATCCCCTTACAAGGGATGCCGCCCTGGCAGCCACGATACTGACCCGGGGAGAAATTTTTTCCTGGGAGTCTCTTCCCTAGAACCAAACAGGTGCCGATGCCACCCGTTTGTCCCTAAATATCAGGACAAGATCAGGATTTCAGGCCGTATGCATGGGTGCCTGCATTTTTTTTTGCCGGGCCGGGATTTTGGGGTCGCAGTTCCGGACCCGCTGGGTTGCCGGTAGAATGGTTTTTTTAAATCGGTGTTTGAGCCGTATGCGGTGAAAATAGGTAAAGGGGGCAGCAGCCACCCTTGGCCCGCCATTGAGGCTTTTTTTCGTATCAAAGATCAGGTCGGCCAGGTGAAGTGTGGGGGTGACCCGGTTGAGGAATCCGGCACATCCGGCGCAATAGGTCACCATCCGGCTGCCCTTGGCCTCTTTTTGACGGACCAGTCCCCATGTTTTGGCCAGATCTGGCCGCACACATCCCACACTTCCCCCCTCGCCGCAGCAGAGGGTCTGTCTTCCCTGGTGGTGCATCAGGGTCTGGGCCATGCCCATCCGGTCCACCAGACTGCGGACGGCTGTTTGGGCTGCTGTGTTCAGGCGCAGGGGGCAGGGGTCATGTACCACAAGTTTTCCCTTTCCCACCGCTTGTGCGGGCAGGTCGTGACCATCCATGATTTCGTACACGGTTGTCACCTGGAGCCCCTTTCCATGGGATGCAAAAATCTTGTAGCAATTGGGGCAGGCCACCCATACTTTTTTAATATGGTTTTTTTTCAGATAGGAAAGCATTTCAGAAAACATGAAGTCAAAGTGGCCCTGCCGGCCAAGGTCATGGCTGATTTTGGTGCAGCAGTCCAGAACAATGCCCAGGGAGGGTACAAGGGTCTGCAGGTGCAGGAACATCTTCCAGGTGGTTTCAGGCCGTGTGCCGGGCAGGGTGCAGCCCGGGAAAAAAACAGTATCGCATCCATGGGGCAGGCCGTACCAGGAAAACAGAGGAGAACTGCCCTTTTGTTCATAGGCGAGAATCCCCTTGTATGTGGACAGATCCACCCTTCCGTTTGCCATGGCCTGTTTCCGGGCCAGAAAAAACAGGTGGCCGGGATCCAGTTGTTCAGGGCAGACCGCAGAACACAGGTTGCACAGGCTGCATTCAAATGCCTTGGCCTGGTCCCGGCTCATGTCAAAGGATTCCAAAAGCTGTTTGGGGGTACCGTAACATTCAAGAAAGGCGCATTGCTGCTTACAGGCTTCGCAGTCTGTGCAGGAGGCCTTCATTCCCTCCAGGGCCTGGGCAAACTCGGATCGGGCAAATTCCGGGCAATTGGCACTTGCCTCGGGTGCTGCCAGCGTTTTGACATTCTCAAAGTGATTCTGGAAAGCATTGAGCAGTTTTCGGGTCATCAGGGGGAAAAGTCCCAGCAGGGCCAGGGCCCCGATGAATCCCGGGGAGATGATCCCTGCCAGGGAATCGATCCGGGCGATCTGGCTGCCGGCATTCACATAGATAAAGGTTCCGGGCAGCATGCCCAGCTGGGAGACCCAGTAAAAGGTCCGCAGCCGCATGGGGGTAAGCCCCATGGCCATGTTGATCACAAAAAACGGAATCACCGGGATAAGGCGCATGGAAAACAGGTAAAACGCCCCTTCCTTCTGGATGCCGTTGTTGATCCGCTCCAGGCGGTCTGAAAATTTTTTCTGGATCCAGTCGCGCAAAAGATACCGGGACAAAAGACAGGCCAGGGTCGCCCCGATGGCGGAGGCAAAGGAAATGATCAAAGTTCCGGGCAGGGCTCCGAACAGGGCACCGGCCCCAAGTCCCAGGATGGCGGCTCCCGGCAGGTTCAGGGCAATCGCCGGTATGTAGACGGCCAGAAAATGGCTGATGACAAAAAAGGGACGCTGGGTATACATCTCCTGAAACTTATCCCTGGAGTCTTTTATAAATTCCAGGGTCAGATATTTCTGGAGTCCCAGGACAAAAAACAAGGCAACCAGGCCTGCAATCAGGGCCAGGAGCAGGATTTTTTTAAAGGTTTTGGATTTCATGATCTGCCTCTTGGAAAAAAATGAGTGTATCCCAGGGCAAAACCCTTCGTCCAATGGATAGTTTTGATGCATTTCCCGGATCTGTATTGGAAATATGAATAGAATGGAAAATGGTGCTGGCATTTGGAGTTGCGTTTTGTTCATGCCATTGATGTCAATTGTGTTATAATGAATGCCATGAACAGAAAAATTGAATTATTGGCACCCGGTGGAGACATCGATTCCATAAAAGCGGCCATTCTGGCAGGGGCAGATGCGGTGTACTGCGGTCTGAACAGATTTAACGCGAGAAACCGGGCCACCAACCTGACGTTTGAGGCCTTAAACGGTATTTTACACCTTGCCCATAAACATGGCTGCCAGGTTTTTCTAACCCTTAATATCCTCCTGGTGGAAAGTGAAATCCCCGCCCTTGTAGGCTTGCTGAACAAATTAATCCATACCTCCATTGACGGCATCATTGTCCAGGATTTAGGGGTGTTGTATCTTGTATCAACCTATTTTAAAGGCCTTAAAATTCATGGGTCAACCCAGCTGAATACCCACAATGAAGGTCAGATAAAATTTTTGGCCAAATTGTCGGCCAAGCGGGTGAACCTGTCAAGGGAGCTCAGTATTGATGAGATAAAAGCATTAACCCGGGCCGGGCATGAAAATGATATTTTGATAGAAATATTTGTCCATGGCTCCTATTGCATCTCCTTTTCAGGCATCTGTTATATGAGTTCGGTCCTTGGCGGAAAATCCGGAAATCGCGGTATGTGCAGCCAACCCTGCCGGAATCGATACCTCACAACCCCTGAAGGTAAAAATTATCCCCTGAACCTCAAAGACAACTCAGCCTATTTTGATCTGGAAAAACTCGCTGGTGCAGGGGTTGACGCCTTAAAGATCGAAGGCAGAATCAAGAAGTTTGACTATGTATTCACGGTGGTGAACAGCTGGAAAAAACAGCTCCGACGATTTGATGCCCAAGACAGGCTTGGCAGCGACCGTTCCGATCTTTACAAGGTGTTTAACCGGGATTTTTCAAATGCCTATTTAAAGGCAGATATCAGCAAACACATGTTTATTGACCATCCCCGGGACAATTCGATCGCCCATCTTTCCGATATCCATACCTATTCCACCCATGAGAAAATGGAAGCGGGCAAAACAGCACTTTATGAAGAAAAACAAGAAACGGCACTTCGTGTTAGAGAGAAGATCGACCGGTTGAGCATCGCTAAAGTCCCTTTAACCATCAGTATTTCTGGAGAACACGGCAGGCCCTTAACCATGTCTGTAGAAACGCCGGACACTTCTTTTGTTGTCCTTTCAGACACACCGCTTGTCGAAAAAACCGGGGCCGACAGGGCCGGGTGCCTGAATCACACTTTTTTATTGGAAAGGCTCAAAGCCTTAAATGACACGCAATTTTATATTGCCCATCTTGAATTGGAAAGGCTTCCAAGCAACCTGTTCATCTCTTTTAAGTCCCTTACCGCAATCAAAAAAAAAATTTTATCCCTTTTAACCGGATCAAAAGAAATCAT
>JAHIVS010000685.1 GCA_018816605.1 Pseudomonadota bacterium | reverse complement strand
TTTACGGGGTATGAACAAAAAATCTAATGGGATAAAGATCCATTGGACGGGGGATCCTCATTGGAATTTTTGTCTGTTTTCAATGCTTTATCGATATCAATAACGGTACCCTGGGGAAATTTTTTGGTTTCATAGCTGGTGATTTTAATCAGATTCCGGGTGGTTTTGGACATCCGCTCCACTTGTTCCTGGATGCGTTGAATCCTTTTTGACAGGGGATGGTCCGCTTCAAGGTCCATTAACATGATTTCAGCATTGCCCAGTATCACTTGCAGGGGCTGGTTCAGTTCATGGCAGACGGCTCCGGCCATTTCCATCACCCCGGTCATCTTTTCATGCTTCAGCAGTTGGGCTTCCGCCTGCTGGCGTTTTTGGATCTGGCGGTTTAAAAAGAGCATGCCCAAAAGTGTGCCTGAAAGGCCGATGGCCCACAGAAACAGGTAGATGAGGCTCAATGTGGTGATATTGGCTTGCTCAATGGCGATATGGGGGGCCATGGGAATGGAGATACTGATACCGCCCCTGATATCTCCTTGTTTGTATCCCTGTTCTGCGTGACAGGCCAGGCACCCTTTTTCCGTTATCAACGGCCGCATGAGACGCAAGTGGTCTGTTTGGTTTATTATCTCAATGGAACTGACCTCGGATTCTCCTTGTTCAAACCGTTCCAGTGCGGCTTTCTCCCAGGGGTCCGGCGCATTCTGGGGACGGATGGGGTTTAGGCTGGTAATATGGCCCCTGGGTCCATGGGGTTTTGCTTCCAGTTCATGGACCTGCCGGGTCATGTATGCCGGATTGATTTGGGTCAAAAGAAGGCCGTCCCGGGCTTGGATTTCCCGACGGGGTGTCTTGAGATAGGGATTGGGGGGAGTAGTATTGGTTACCGGGACATAGACTCCGCCATGGTTTGCATTCCATCGTCTGTATATTACATCGTTTTGAAAGGCGCTTCTTGCCTCGATCCTGGCTGTTTCAAGGGCCCCTGATCGGATGACCTGGGTAAGCCAGATCCAGGAAGTCAAAATGAGCAACGACCATACACAGGTGATACCAATGGCAGGGGCCCATAACCGGATGGGCTTGTGCTTTGTTTTGTCGGTATCAGGTTTTGTCAAGGTGCTTTCCTGTTAAAGGGGGTGGGAATAGTCTTCTGGTATTTAGCCATTTTCTCCGGGCACGGTCAAGCAAAGAGTTTTTATTTGACATTTTTCGGTTGGAAAAACGGAAAGATCACAGAGACTGTTGTGTTGCCATCACACGGGGGATCTGTTTCTGCCATGCATTTTTCAATGGTTCCCGGACAGATATCTGCATCTTCGGGCAGGCGTGAACACCGCTTGGAGGTCATTTTGATCTTAAAATGGTGTCGTTCGGAAAATATTTTCATCCGCAGCAGGTCCGCCCCTTTCCCGCCGGCACCAAAATCGTATGGCCGTTTGGACGAATAATTCAGGGTGGCCTGGGGAGTGAAAAACCCTTCAAATATTCTTCTCTGTGCTTCTGCTGTTAATCCAACTCCCTGGTCCTGGACAATGAATTCAACTCCCTTGCCCTTGTGATGAACCAGAATATCGATATTTCCGCCGTCCGGGGTGTTTTCCACGGCATTTCGGATCAGTCCGTCAATTATTTTTGTTAAGGGGTCCAAAGGCATTTCAATGGGGGCGGATGCTTTAAGTCGTAAGGAGGTGTTTACCTTCCGATGGGCAAAGAGAGGGGATATCTTTTCAACCCTGTCCTCAACAAACTGGTTCAAGTAGACTTTCTGAACCACCAGATCCCTGGAAGAAAAGATATCATCCAGTTTTTGGCGAACCTTGGCGATCACCCCTTTTTCTCCGATTTCATCTGCAATCAAGGCTTCAATGGTGTCCTCACATTGATCAAAAATCAGGGAAAACACATTCTGGTGCACAAATGATTTTTTCTCGACGATATCATACACCTCATCCTCGATACCCAGAATCCGATCCAGGTTTCTGCGGATCCTATCCAGGGTTAACACCCAGTCTTTTTCGGGCAGAAGATCCAGCTTCTTGGACAGAATTTTAAAGGAGCTGAGCAGGATGGCCACCGGCGTTTTCAGTTCGTGGGACAGGTGGCTGATCATTTTGTCTTTGGCTGCATTCAAGCCTTTGAGCTCCTGGTTGGCCTTTTGCAGTTCTTCGGAAAACTCTGCATTTTCAATGGAAAGTGCCACCGTGGCGGCAATGGTGTTTAAGATTTCCAGATCGGTCTTATCAAATTCCCCTTGCTTTTTGTTGTCGGCCGTGATCACGCCGATGATGCGTTCTTTGGTCCGCAGGGGGACCACCATGACATTTTTGACCTTGTGCCCGATTTTTTCATCCCGATTCCGGTGCAGGGCATGGTTGTCGGGTAAAGAGGTCATGATGACTGGATTCCCTGTTTTGATGACCTGGCCGGAAACAAGTTCATCCACGGGGAAACGGATTTTTTTGATTCGCTCCTGGGTACCGGGATCATCATGGACCAC
>JAHIVS010000091.1 GCA_018816605.1 Pseudomonadota bacterium | reverse complement strand
CAAAGGCGATTTTCCTGAATCGATAGTCAAAATATACAATGGAAAAGGCACCGATCATGGATACGCCGATTTTGCCCACGGTAATACCCGAAGCCATGATAAAGGAATTGAGAATCTGGGTTCCCAGGTCTCCCCTTGTCCAGGCTTCTTTCATATTGATAAAAAACTGGTTGCCCGGCATAAAGGGCATGGGGATCTTTGAAACATCTTCCAGGGTCTGGGTGGCTGCAATCAGACTATAGATGATGGGAAATCCCACAATCAGTATTCCCAGCATCAAAAATGCATAGGTAAAAAAATCGAGTAAAGGGGTTTTTTCAACCATGGTATTTATCCGCCATATTGTACTTTCTTTTCAACGAACCTGAACTGGAGGAAGGTGATCACAATGATCAGGGACATGAGCACCACTGACTGGGCTGCCGATGATCCGAGATTTAAGCCCACAAATCCGTCCTGGTATACCTTGTAAACCAGGATATTGGTGGACCCGCCGGGTCCTCCCTGGGTCACAGTATGAATAATGCCGAAGGTTTCAAAAAAAGAATAAATGATGTTCATCACCGATAAGAAGAAGAATGTCGGAGACAGCAGGGGAAATGAAATGAACCAGAACCTTTTGAAGGGGCTTGCACCGTCAATGGCGGCAGCTTCAATTAAAGATTTGGGGATGGCCTGCATTCCTGCCATGAAAAACACAAAATTATAGCTGATTTGCTTCCAAGCACTGGCCATGACGATCATTGCCATGGCATCTTTCCCGTAGAGAACCGGGTTCCAGTCGATTCCCATGATATTTTTAATGGCCAGGGCAACGATCCCATAGGAGGGATGGAGCAAAAAAAGCCACATGATGCCCGAGATGGCCGGGGCGACGGCATAGGGCCAGATCAGCAGGGTTCGGACCAATGCGGTGGCTTTCAAAGCCCGGTTGGCCATGGCGGCAATAAAAAGCCCCATGGATATGGAGACAGCGGCAACTGCAATACTGAAGACAAAGGTGATGAAAATCGATTCCAGGTAAAGGGGGTCTGTAAACAATTCAATATAATTGTAGAACCACACAAAGGTGGATCTCTGCCCAAAGGGATCACTTAAAAGAAAAGACTGAAGAATGCCCTGGATGGCCGGCCAGTAGAAAAAGGTCAGGGTTACCAGTATCTGGGGAAAAATCAGCAGATAGGGCAGGTATTTTGATTTGAAAAAGGAACGCTTTATCATATATGTCTCTTGGTTATGGGGAGCAAAGGCGCCGGATGAATTTTCCCTTGAACCGGCGCCTTTGGGATCTAGTTACTTATAGGTTTTCTCAAAGGTTCTCAACTGGTCGTTGCTTCTTGCCGCGGCATCATCCAGGGCTTTCTGGGGAGATTTCGCCCCGTTCCAGACCTGTTCCAGCTCTTCATTGATGATATTTCTGATCTGAACAAAATACCCCAGTCGCAGGCCCCTTGATATTCTGGTGGGAACCGCCCGGTTAAGCTGATCGATTCCTACGGCCTGAAAGGGATTGGCTTCAAAATAGCCTTTGGCTTTCAAACTTTCATAGGCATCAATGGTAATGGGAAAATACCCGGTTTGCTGGTGCCAGTATTCCTGCATGTCATTGGATGCCAGAAAACTTAAAAAGGCGGCCACACCCTTATATTCTTCTTTTGTGTGACCATTGAGTGCCCACAGGGACGCTCCGCCGATAATACTGTTCTGGGGTTTTTCTATGCCGGCTTCCACCGGAAGGGGTGCCAGATCCCATTTGAAATCCTTGACCGTTTTTTGCAGTTTTGCGATTCCGCTGACAGAATCCATATAAATGGCCGCATTCTGAGCTGTAAATTCAGCCTGGGGTCCCTGGTATTTCTGGCCGCCGTACATGAACCGGTTGTCATCTGCCCATGATTTAAGGCGGGTGATATGCTGTACCACCTGGGGGTTGTTGATCTCAAGCTCGCAGTCAAGTCCTTCGTAACCGTTGGCCTTGCTGGCAAAGGCAATGTTGTGGATGGCGCTGTAATTTTCAACCTGGGTCCAGGACTGCCATGCGGTCACCATGCCGGCCGGTGCAATTTTGGCATCCACCAGTTTTTTGGTGATCTCACCCAATTCATCCCAGGTCACGGGAACCGTTTTGGACAAAGGGGCGATGCCTGCTTTTTCGAACATATCCGCATTGTAGTACATGACAGGTGTGGACGAATTAAAGGGCATGGACATGAGATTTCCGTCGGCGTTCATATAATAGGAGAGAACCGCCTGGAGATATCTGGACCAATCCACGTTTATTCCGGCGTCTTCCATGAGTTTGTAAACCGGGTAGATGGCGCCGGACAGCATCATGGTCTGGGTTCCCACTTCAAATACCTGGAGAACATGGGGTTGTTTTTTTGCCCGGAAAGCAGCAACACCGGCGTTCATTACCTCATCATAGTTCCCCTTGTTGGTGCCGACAACCTTGTACAATGACTGGGATGCATTAAAGTCTGTGATCATTTTCTCGACCACTTCTCCCCTGGGACCTCTCATGGCATGCCAGAAGTCAATGGTAATCGGTGCGGCAAAAGCCGATGCCGGCAGGGCAAGCCCCAGGGCAATGATTGAAAATAAAATGGATTTTAATAATTTCATTTAATCTTTCTCCTTATCTATGAAAACGGTTAGACGGGATTGGTGGACAGCCAAATTTAAAGTTTTCCTGGTACATTCGGTCAAATCTATTAGGATATTGCCGGGGAGTCAAGGTTAAATTGATTTTTCAAAAAGATTTGCATATTGTCCTGTTTTGGTGTTTGATGGGCATAAAAATTTTAAAAAAAAATACACAAAGTTAGGATGATGACATGGCTGAGCTAAAATTGGAAAATATTGTTAAGAAATATGGAAAAACCCAGGTGGTTCACGGAATTAACCTGGATATAAAAGACAAAGAGTTCATTGTGCTTGTGGGACCTTCCGGGTGTGGGAAATCCACAGTTCTTAGGATGATAGCAGGACTTGAGGAAATCAGCGGCGGCACCATCTCAATTGACACTGTTGTTGTCAATGATATTGCACCCAAGGACCGGGGCCTGGCCATGGTCTTTCAGAACTATGCCCTTTATCCCCATATGAATGTATTTGACAATATGTCCTTTGGGCTAAAACTGAGCAAGAAGCCCAAACAGGAGATTCAACAGCGGGTAGAGGAAGTGGCAACGGTCTTGGGACTTGAAGACCTGCTGTTGAGAAAACCCCATGAACTTTCCGGAGGACAGCGCCAGCGGGTGGCCATGGGGAGGGCCATGGTCAGGAAACCCTCTATTTTTTTGTTTGATGAACCCTTGTCAAACCTGGATGCCAAGCTTCGTATTCAGATGAGAGCCGAAATAAAATTAATGCACCAGCGGCTTGATTCCACCATGGTGTATGTGACCCATGACCAGGTGGAAGCCATGACCCTGGCCGACCGGATTGTGGTGCTCAAAAACGGATACATCGAGCAGGTCGGCACGCCCCTTGAATTGTTTACACATCCTGTGAATACTTTTGTTGCAGGGTTCATCGGCACCCCGCCCATGAATCTTGTTGATGGTAAAATCAGTAAAGATAAGGACAAAATTTTTGTTCAATTTGAAACAGGTCTAAAGATTCCTGTTCCGGACAAGGAAGGAACGGCGCTGGTCCATGATCAAAAGGTTGTATTGGGGCTTCGTGCAGAAGAGATCGCACCGGTCACCTCCCATACCCAGCTTCCCCTGGAGTGGAGATTTCAAGGAAAGGTCATGGTAGTGGAACCATTGGGAAATGAAACCCATCTTCACGTGGATATTCTGGGTGTAAAGATGATGTCCAGGGGTGAAGGGCGACAGATGTTAAGGCCGAACCAGGAGATAACCCTGGGTCTGAATCTTTCTGAATTGCATTTGTTTGATGCAAAAACCACCCGGGTTGTCTATTAATTTCTGTATTTGTTTAGTCGATGGCGGCCAGTATATTGGCAAAGAGAACAGCCCTTTCCCAAAGGCTTTTCTTTTCAATGTACTCATCCTCACTGTGGTCTTTTGCGCCCATGGGGCCCAGGCCGTCAATCACGGGGATACCCGCGTGGGCAATGACATTGGCATCGGACACCCCTTGTCTGAGTTCCGGCACCACACAAATCCCCAGCCCATCTGCCAAACCCTTTATCCGTCTGAACAGGTCCATGTTGGCCTCGGTCAGGGGCATGGCCGGCCGGCTGGTGCGAAGGGTCATGCGGCAACAGGTTCCGGGAATGGTCTGCAGGGCTGCAATTTCTCGTATTTTTGCCAATAGCCGGTTTTCATCGCCGGCAGCGATATATCGCACATCAATGGCGGCTTTTGCATGCTGGGCAATGGTATTGGGGCCAAGCCCCCCCTCTATGGTGCCCACATTGGCCGTGATTCCGCAGTCCGGATCATTTAAGCGTTCAATGGCAATGATCTTGTGGGCAAGTTCCAGGATGGCGCTGGCCTTGTGTTTTTCTGCAAAGGCTGCATGGCCGGCCTGGCCTTCCACTGCAAGGCGGATGGACATATTTCCCTTGCGGCCGGCAACAATCTGCCCTGAAAGGCCTCCGGCCTCCAATACATAGGCAAAATGGCTGGCTCTGGCTTCCCTCTGGATCAGGTCCCGGGAGGAGGGGGAGCCGATTTCCTCGTCTGAATTAAAAATAAAGGTTATGGGCGTCTCGGGCATCAAACGGGTGTGTTTCAGGGCTTTTAAGGCAAAGATACCCACCACAAGGCCACCCTTCATATCTGCCACCCCCGGTCCGAAACACCGGGCTTCGTCTTCTTTGTAATAATTAAAGGCTGTATCAAAGGGAAAGACCGTGTCCATGTGACCGGTGATCAGGATCGGCTTTTTGCCCGGGCCTTGGCTTTTGTCACTGCAATTGCCCGGGCTTCTGGCCACCAGATGGTTGCCGTATTCGGTCTGGTCCTGGAATTGACATGAAAACCCCATGGCCTCCATTTCCCGGGCAATTGTCCGGCCGACCCGGTCCAGGCCCGCCTTGTTTTTGGAGCCGCTCTGGATGCCCACCAGTGTTTCCAGAAGGGCAAGCATCTCCTGGCGGTGATGGTCCATATAAGCGGCAATGCTGTGAATCATGGGCAATTCCTAGGGCTTCATAAAGGCAAAGGCCCCATTGGCATAGATGCCGGGATCTGCATCCGGATACCTTACCTCTTCTCCATTCCAGGGTTTTTTGAGCAGGATATCGCCGTTGACAAGGCCTTCCACATTGCTCCGGTGGAGGGGGATTTTTCCGCCTGCCGTGGCAATGTACCGGGGGATTGCATCTCCCGATATATTGCCGTACATGCTTTCGATGATATCCCTTCCTTTTTCAATGGGTACCCTGAAGTGGGTGAACTGGGGATTCCGATAGGAACAATTAAACAGATAATAGGGGCGCACATAGTTTTCCTGGATGGTTTCGCACAATTTCCACATCTTGACCCGGGTATCGTTGATGCCCTTCAGGAGGACGGCCTGGTTAAGGACGGCAAAGACATTTTTTGAAATGCGCTTAAAGGCATCTCCGGAAACAGGGGTCATTTCCTGGGCGGTATTGATCTGGGTGACCACCCGGATCGGCTTTCTGTCATTGCTTTGGGCCAGGATATCCAATAGTTCATTGTCCACTCTCTGGGGGGCGGTGACCGGGATCCGTGTGCCCAGGCGTTTCATTTTGACATGGTCTATCTGGTCCAGGGCCGCCAGAATTTTTTCAAGGATTTTATTGGGCAGGACAAAGGCATCCCCGCCCGTGATCAGAATATCCCGGATACGGTGGTTGTTGCGGATATAATCCAGGGCTTCTTCATAGGCCTGCTCCGTATAGATCCTGTCTTTTTTTCCGATATGGGCAAGTCTCAGGCAATGGGTGCAGTACATGGCACACATGTTGGTGGCCTTGATGGTGACCACCCTGGGGTAAAACTGATCAATGAGCCGGGCCGGAGAATGGTCTGCTGCAACAGGCGGTATTTCAATCCCCTTGTTGTCCACCATTTCACCGGTGGGAACCGATTGCAGCAAGATGGGGTCATTGGCAACGGTTGTCTGGATAAGGCTTGCATAATAAGGGGTCAGACGCATTCGGTAATCCTGGGTCACATGGGTAACCTCCTTGATCACCCGTTGGGGTAAATCAATTATTCTGGACAGGTCTTCAACCGTATCAATACAATGGCTGATCTGTCCGGAATAGGAGTTCCAGTCGTCATGGGTCATTTTCAGGTAAGATCTTATTTTTTCCTGGTTCTGGCAGATGGTGTCCCAGAGTTCAAATCCGCTGGGAGCCTGTTCGGTTTTAACGGACAGGTAGTCATCCACCCGGTGGATTGCCTCGGCCACAATGGGAAGGGCCCGGCAGACCCGGCCGCCCACCGACACCTTGTGCTCATCAATGGTTTCATGTTTTATGGCCAGGGCAGCAAGATCCTGGCGCGAAAGCCCGAAGGCCCCGGGCGAAATGGCTTTCTTTTCCCGGATGGCGTTCAGTTTTGAGAAAAGAGCGGTGATGGGGAAGGTCAGGCTCTTCTCTTCGGCAGCTTGCCTGAGTGCATGGATTTGCAATTTAAGATCGGGGTCTTCACAGGTCGGGTTTCCCGTAAAAAGGGTATCCAGAAAATCCCTGGTAAAACCATCCAGGCTTTTTTCGGCTGTCTTATCGTGATGGGTATTTTGGGTTGTGTTGCTACTTTCCGGCATTGACGGTCTCCCTTGGGATATGCTTGGTAAAGGTTAGTTCAATGGTTTTGCACCCCTGGCGGATACCCTGGGCAACGCTTTCATGGTCATGGCCCAATGCCACAATTCTGCCGATAAAGGATCCCTGGGCAATCACAAAATCGCTGCCGATGTGTTCCAGGATCAAAAAATCTTTTTTCAGTTTTTTGTCGGCCACTTTCTTGAATGCGGTCCGTTCTTCGACCTCCTGGGGGATATAGCTTTGGGTGGTTACCGGCTCGTGGATTTTATAGTTAAAGGTCCCCCAGTGGAGGGCCTTGGAATGGGACACGATTTCCCGGGTATTGGCAGGGAACCCCCCTTCGGTTACAGCATAGAATTCGAGCTCCGGCAGGTTGGGGGCATTTAATGGGATTTCCTGTTCAAGGGTGCAGCAGAACTCCAGGGTGGTTCCCTGTTTTCTGGCATTTATTTCCAGGAACCGGATCTCACCGTTGTGGGTTATAATATAGTCGCAACCGAAGATTCCCTGGTAGCCCTGTCTGGCAAGCCATGCACCCACTTTTTTTGTATAGTTCTTGAGCAATCGTATCTGTTCTGCAGACGCAGTGGTCGGAAAGGTGGAGCCGGTAAACCGGTTGCCGTTTTCAATCCGCTGGTCTGCCACGCCGGCAATAAAGATTTCCTCCTCATTTGCCACCACTGCAAGAACCGTGGGGTCCAGGGTGTGGGGTAAAAATCGGGAAATAAGATAGGGGACATCCTGACCTGAAAATTTATTTTCGATATCTTCTTTGCACAACGCAACCGTGGAGTGGATGCCGGCGGCAGAATATTCTTTGGAAACAAAAATGCCGTCCGGCCATTCTTTCCAGAGACTGTCCGTGGTCCGGATCAGGTCATGGTATCCGTTACAGATTTCAAACTCCACCGTGGGGACAATATCGGCCAATTGGGTAAGCTGGAATGTTTTGCTATTGGTTTTTTTTGCCACATGCTTGTCCGGCCCCAGGATGGAGACACCGGGAATCTCATCCAGGGTCATTTCAGAAAGGCTTTCGTACATATACAGATACAGGTTGGGTTGCCGCCTTAAAATCTGCTGGATCAGAGACCGGATCTGCCGGCTTTCGGATACGGCTGCCATGAAATCATTTGCATTGATCCGACAGGTCAGTTTTTCCAGGCATTCACCGCCCGAGGATTCAACCAGGGGGTTGATGACGATAAGGTTGTCATAATTGTATTGTTCCAAAACATCCGGAACAATGGCGATAAACTCAAATTTGCGATTGTAGTAGCGGGAAAGGGCTTCCGAAAGAAAGTGGTTCAGCCCGTAGTTTTTCAATTCCCCTATGTAAAGGAAATAATCGGTTCCTTCATCTATCTGGAAATTGGAAAAATGTATGGATGACATTTTTCAGGTCCTGTCATGTTGTCGGTTAAACAATAATCCCCGGTTTAAATAGCCAGGTTCCATCACTTACAATCTCATGGATAGTCTAAAAACAGTTGCTTGTCCACCCATAAGTTTTGTGCAAATATGTTAAAAAAAATATTATGTCAAGAACAAAGCAACCGGGGCAGTCGTATCATTGTTAAAAAAAAGGTTGAAAAAAAAGAGGTTTACAAGAACCAACGAAAACGTTAGGTTTCATATGGATTCCACCCCAAATATGACCAGAGGCCGTTGTTGAAATTCTCACCTGTTTGAGAAAAGGATTAAAGGGCTGCAATCTCTTCTTTTACAAGGGCTTTGGGTGATAGTCGGAATGTCGGGGAAGAAAAATCCAAGGTGATATTCGGTGTTCAGCGTTCATCCGGTTTGCCGGGGTTTAGGCAGCTTAAACAATATAATTTAGCGGAGGTTTTAGAATGAAAAAGTTATTGGTTTTGGGTATTGCAGCGGTTTTTGGAATGGTCTTTTTTCTGGGGGAAGCACCTGTACAGGCATCTGACCAGAATTTTATCACCATCGGCACCGGCGGCGTGACCGGCGTTTATTATCCGACCGGCGGTGCCATTGCCCGTCTGGTGAACAAGGGCAGAAAAGAGCATGGTATCCGGTGTTCCGTGGAAAGTACCGGAGGATCCGTCTATAATCTGAATGCCATTGCTGCCGGTGAGCTTGACATGGGGGTTGCCCAGTCAGACACCCAGTATCATGCCTATAACGGCACGGGCAAATTTGAAGAGAAGGGACCTGATAAAGATTTAAGATCTGTATTTTCAGTTCATCCCGAGCCGTTTACGGTGGTGGCCCGTGCAGACTCGGGGATTAAAAATTTCATGGACCTTAAGGGCAAACGGGTGAATATCGGCAACCCGGGTTCCGGACAGCGCGATACCATGGAGATTGTTATGGGCGCTGTCGGCTGGACAAAGGACGATTTTAAACTGGCCTCGGAGCTCAAGTCTGCCGAGCAGTCATCGGCCCTGTGCGACAATAAGATTGACGCCATTGTTTTTACGGTGGGCCATCCGTCCGGATCCATCCAGGAAGCCGCAACTTCCTGCGATTCTGTCATGGTTACCGTGGACGGTCCTGTGATTGATAAACTGGTTGCAGACAATGCCTATTATAGAAAGGCAATTATCCCCGGCGGTATGTACCGGGGCACAGATACCGATACCAAAACATTTGGTGTGGGTGCCACCTTTGTTACCTCTGCCAAGGTTTCCAATGATGTGATTTACAATGTGGTAAAAGCGGTGTTTGAGGATTTTGACCAGTTTAAGCAATTGCACCCTGCATTTGAAAATCTGAAAAAAGAGGAAATGATCAAAGACGGTCTTTCCGCTCCCCTGCATGATGGTGCAATTAAATATTATAAAGAAGCCGGTCTCATGTAAATCTTGCCCGGTATAAGCAATTTTAACGTGTGCGGTTTTTTGGGGCCGCACACTTTTATTGTTTTTTGTATTTGTCTTGCAACAGGCAGAAAAAGAAAGTCCCTTATCCCCACGGAGGAATTGAGAGAATGATCCAAGGAAAATCAGCCGCAGCATCCAAGGAAGATCTGCAGGAGATGATCGCAGAGGCGGATACCGGTGCACGGAACCCCGTGGGCACGATTCCCAAACGCGTTCTTTTCTTTGTCCCTCTGGCCTGGACCCTATTTCAATTATGGTATGCATCGCCCCTGCCGTTTTTATTCAATTTTTTTGTGCTCAACGATACAGAAGCCAGATCCATTCATCTGGCCTTTGCCATGTTTCTGGCCTACACAGCCTATCCCACATTTAAATCCTCGCCCAGGGATTATATCCCCCTCCAGGACTGGTTTCTGGCACTGCTGGCCGCCTTTTGCGCAGCCTATCTGTTCATCTTCTATGTCCAGCTTTCCGACCGTCCCGGCGATCCGGTGACGCTGGACCTTGTGGTCTCGGTTATAGGGCTTGTATTGTTATTGGAAGCCACGAGAAGGGCACTTGGCCCCCCCCTAATGGTGGTGGCCTGTGTGTTTATTATTTATACCTTTGGCGGACCCTATATGCCTGATGTGATTGCTCACAAGGGGGCCAGCCTTGTCAAGGGCATGTCCCATTACTGGCTGTCGACGGAAGGGGTT
>JAHIVS010000684.1 GCA_018816605.1 Pseudomonadota bacterium | reverse complement strand
ATTTTCTGGGCATTGCCATTGCCGAGCTTGCCAATATTTCCGAGCGCCGGATTGAACGGCTGGTCAATCCGCAATTGTCAGGACTGCCGGCCTTCCTGGTGGAAGACGGAGGGCTCAACTCCGGGTTTATGATTGCCCAGTATGCAGCAGCATCCCTGGTCTCGGAAAACAAGGTGCTTGCCCATCCGGCTTCCGTGGATTCCATTCCCACCTCGGCCAACAAGGAGGACCATGTGTCCATGGGAGCCTTTGCCGCCAGAAAATGCCGGGATATTGTGGAAAATACTGAAAATGTGATTGCCATCGAACTGCTCTGCGGGGCCCAGGCCATTGATCTGTTTACCAATTTCAAGGCAGGGGACGGCACCCTGGCTGCCTATGAGGTGATCAGAAAAAAGGTGGATTACAGAAAAGAAGACCGGCTTTTGTCCGACGATATTGCCAAGGTAAAAGCCCTGCTCAAGGACGGCAGCATTGTCAGGGCAGTGGAGGCCAAGGTGGGCACCCTGTACTGATCAGGCTTGGTTGTTCACAAAAGCGTGATGGACTCAGGGCAGCCGGACCAGCTTCAGATTCCCCCAGAGTCCGATCTGTTCGCCCTTGATAATGACAATGCCCTGGATGCCCTGGATCTGTCTTCCGGCCTGGATGGCCTTTTTTATGTCCTTTTCTGTCTTCACCATATTGCAAAGGGCTGTGGCGGCGGCATCCGCAAGGCAACAGGCCCCGGCGACCACGCTTACGGCATCTGCCGCACCAAAGCTTTTGGAATGTCCCAGGGTTCCCGAGGAGGTGCACATGGAAAAAGCAGTGTCCTGTCGCTCAATGAGGATGCCTGTGGTCATGCTCAAAGGGGAGTTGCCGGCATAAATTGCAAATAGGGTCTCAGTGTCTGACCGGATAAAAATATCGCCTCCGTTTTCCACCACCACTTCCTGGGACAGATTCAGCAGGTCCCGGCCGACATACTCGGCCACAGCTCCCGCAACGGCCGCCATGGGGCCAACCTGGGCAAGGCTGGACGCTTCCATCATTTCCATGACAATACCGGGCCCAAGGGCAGGGTGCGGCAGGGGAGAAAGGGCTGTGGCAAATTTTGGATATTGCCGGATATAGGTTTCAATCTGGTTTCTGTAGTTAAGGGTTGACCGGATGGCCTGTTCTGAAAGATCTGTCTGGGCCTGGATATTCAGATTGGTTTCTTTTACCGTGATATCAAAGGAGACCAGGCCTTTTTTCTGATGCAGCCTGCGGTAAGTTTTTCTGTTTTCAAACATGGTCAATATAAACCGGTGCAAGGGAGGCGGGCGCCTGGCGGATAAAATAGGAATCGGTCATACCGGAAATAAAATCCCGGACAATCTCCGGGTGGGTATGATCGCTTCTGTATTCCGGGGCCATGCCGTTTAAAAATTTCGAGAAAATGTCGGAAGTCCCCCGGTCTTGTTCAAGATCCGACAGATACCGCTCAAACAGAAAGATGAAAATCTGTTCAATGGATGTCAAATGGCGTTTGATGACCGGGTTCTTATAGATATGCCGATAATTAAAGTGTTTCAGCTGTTTTAAGGCCTGGGACACGGGGTCGGAAAATCCGATAAAGGGGTTTCCAAGGCTGTTGTGGATCAGATCGGTCACCAGGTTGAACACAATGGTTCCGTTGGTCTGTCCCAGGGTTTTTTTGCAGTCTTGGGGCACCTGATCCCGGGTGACAATCCCCAGGCGGATGGCATCTTCCAGATCCCGGCCGATGTAACTGATGGTATCGGCCATCCGGACCACGCAGCCTTCCATTGTCATGGGAATTTCATTGCAGGAACTTTGGGTCTTTATCTTTTGGATCATGGCCTCAAAATCCGAAAACGAGCGATGGCGCTCGGGAATCAATTTTTTTGAGTGGGCCTCTCCGTTGTGGCAGACAATGGCATCCATGGTCTGGAGGCTTAAGTTCCAGCCCTGGCCGCTTTTCTCGATCCGGTCCAGAAACTGGATGCTTTGGAGGTTGTGATGGAAATGGCCTGCCCCATGGGCATGGGTCAGTTTTGATAAAAAAATTTCCCCGTCATGGCCAAAGGGAGCATGCCCGATGTCATGTCCCAGGCTGGCCGCCTCGATGAGATCCTCATTCAGCCCAAGGTAACGGCCGATGGTTCTGGCCACCCGGGAGACCAGCTGGACATGGAGCACCCGGTGGGTGAGGTGGTCGTTTTTTATGAGCGAAAAAACCTGGGTTTTATCAATATACCGGGTAAAGGCCATGGAGTGCAGGATTCGGTCTGCATCGATTCCAAAGGCCTGGCGGTATTCATCTTTTTCATTGAGGTCTTTTTTTCGTCTTTGGGCAGACTGGGAAAAACAAGCCAGTTCTCCGAGATTTTCTTTTTCCCTGAGGGTTAAAAAACCTTTCAGTTCCCTGGCTTTTTTAAAGGTATCATTCACTTGTATTTAATGTGTTTACTGCAATTGCTTTAAAATATTGTCCACTACCCCATCAAAGGCTTTTGTAAATTCAGTTGGTGTATCGCCGAACATGATGGGGACCCCGTTGTCGCCGGAGGTCACCACATTTGTGTCAAAGGGAAGGGATCCCAGGAAAGCAAGCCCCTGGGCTTTGGCGGTTTTTTCTCCGCCCCCGTTTTTAAACAGGTCAATGGATTCATTGCAGTGGGGGCATTTAAATGCGGCCATGTTTTCAACAATGCCAAGGGTTTTCAGCTTAACCGTTTTGCAAAAAGAGATGGATTTTCGAATGTCGGACAAGGCCACCTCCTGGGGAGTTGTGACAATTATTCCCAAGGCTTCCGGAATGTTCTGAACAACGGTTAAGGGCTCGTCTCCGGTGCCGGGAGGGGCATCAATGATGAGAAAATCGAGATCACCCCATTCCACGTTACCGACAAACTGCTGAATCATCCCGGTTTTGGCAGGTCCCCGCCAGATGATGGCCTGGTCCTTGTCCTGCATGAGTGCCTGGACCGATACCACTTTGAGGTTCCCATTGACCTGTTTGGGCATGAGCATCTTCTGGTCCGGGCTGATATCCAGAAGGTCTGTCAGCCCCAGCATATGGGCGATGGAAGGACCATGGACATCCACATCCATGAGGCCTGTTTTATATCCTTTCTTGGACAGGCTGGCTGCCAGGTTCGCAGAAACACTGCTTTTTCCCACACCGCCTTTTCCGCTTAAAACAAATATCTTATGTTTGATCTTTGCCAGACAATCTTTGATCATCGCCTGCTGTTCCTGTTGTTTTTGTGCTGCATTGCCACCGCCCTGGGAGGGACATCCTGCACTTTTTTTTGCTTTGTCTACGTTCTCATGAATCATAATATCAATGGTCTCCTTTGGGAAATCCTATGGGGTTAAATCATTTTTTAATAATGCTCATGATCCGGATTCTGTCAACCTGAATACAGAGGCTTTTATGGGGGGATTGGGGACAAACCGGGTAAGGGTCACATGGATTTTTCTGCCCTGGACGTCCTGAATCAACAGGGTGACGGGAATAAAAAATTTTTCATATGCCTGGTAGTCAAGATAGGCGATTCCATAAAGCAGGTTGTTGTTTTCATCCAGAAATGAAAGCTGTTGTACCCGTCCGGCTTTGTCCGTATAAAGTTGCTGTAAGGTAGATCGCCATTTTTTGGCCAGAATTAGAGAAGAAAAACCGCTGTTTTCCGGTTTGAACCAGGCCTGGTCAAAGGGTTGCACCGGGATTTGTCCCAGAAGAATGGCAATCATTTCAGACAATTTTATGGGGACATGGATAAATTTTTTTAAATCCGGGTCACTTGAAAGGGTGGTATGGGGTTTGTGTTTACGGGTGTGGGAGATAAAACTGACATGCGCTCCTGTGGCCACAATGGTCTCAACCGGATGGCCCGATACAAGAAAAGTGAGCCTGAGCAGGTTGGGAGCGGTTGCCGCCCATGCAATCTTAAAGCGTTCTTTTCGGGAATCGGTTTCCAGTTCGACCCATCCGGTTCCCGTGGAAGCCGTTACACCCTGATTTTGGGACCTGACATCCGTGGCAAGGCTGTGGGCTTTTTGGTCCAGGGCCGGATCTGCCTGGGGACCAAGCCTTGCACATCCGGAAACAAGAACAAGAAAGACCGGAATCATTAAAATCAGGGGAAACCCGGCCGGATGACGCTTATTTTTCATGGATTTTTTTTTCCAGACGCTTAATTTTGTCCTTGATCTCCCGGGTCAGGTCATCATCTTCTTTTTTGGCATTGACCAAGGCTTTTCTGTACATTTCCAGGGCTTTGTCAAGCTGTCCTGCCTTGAGATATGCATCTGCCAGGTGTCCCGAGATAATGGTTTCGAAATTGCTCAACCGGGCTGCTTTCTCAAGGTAATGAATTGCTTTTTCATAGTCTTTCATCTGGTAATAAACCCAGCCCATGCTGTCGGTGATATAGCTGTCATCGGGTTTTTGTTCCAGGGCCCTGGAGATAAGAGCCAAGGCTTCCTCCAGATGAATACCCATCTCCGCATAGGTATAACCCAGGTAGTTAAGGGCGCTGGCATTTTCAGGATCTATCTGGATCAGGGTCTTCATGGTCCGGATGGAATGGTCCTTCAAACCAGCCTTGTCCTGAACTGCTCCCAGCCGGAAAAGAAGGGTGGGATTTTCCGGTGCATCCCCAAGGCCTTTTTCCAGGAGAGCCATGGTTTTGTCATACTGTCCCTGATCTTCATAAAAAGAAGCAAGATATGAGAGAATATCGATGTCCTTGGGATTTTTGTCATGGTGCTGTTCCAGAAGCAGGATCGCCTGTTCCGGTTTTTCCATATCCCGGTATAAAAAGGCAATGCTCAGCAATGTTTTTTTGTATTGGGGATGCTCCGGTGTTACTTTAAGGTAGTGGGCGATGGCCTGGTTAAAATTTTCAACTGCTTCATAGGCCATGCCGGTAAAAAAATTAAAATTGGCATTTTCAGGGTCGGCCTTGAGCATCTGTGAAAAGACAATGACCGCATCTGCATACCGCTTATCGGTGATAAAGGTGTCCACTGCCGCCATGACAATCCGGGAGTTTTCTACAGCTTCACGGCCAAGTTCGAGGAACAATTCGGATGCCTCGGCCTTTTGATCGTTTTTGTACTGGAAAAGAGCCATCTCAAGGAGTGCCCGGTCATTTTCCGGTTCAATCTCAAGGATTTTTTCATAGGATGCCAGGATTTTTTCCTTATATGCTTTTTTTTCCTGTTTTTCGTATATTTCGATGAGTCTGAACCGGGGTTCCACAATTTCGGGTTCCAGTTCAATGGTTTTTAAAAATGCCGCTTCTGCCGGGTCAAGGTTATTGAGCAGAAAATGGGTTTCTCCCAGGTAAAACTGGGCCACATAATAGTCGGGAAATTGTTTGGCCATTCGGGTGAAAAGGTCAAGGGCTTCGGGTAGATTCCCATTGTCCATGTATATCTGGCCCAGGCGGAGATAGGTCTCTTTGTTACCAGGATCCAGAGCCAGTATTTTTTTTAAAAGGCCCGACAGCTGGTCTTTGCTGTCGGTTTTTTTCATCAACCGAACCAGCAGCAGAAGGTTGTCAACATTTTCAGGGTATTGATCGGCCAGGGTTTGCGCCAGGGCCAGGGCCTGATCCTCTTTTTTCTGATCGATATAGAACCGGATCAGATCCCGCTTTAAAAAAGCAGAATCAGGATCCCGTTTGATGGCTTTTTCCAGGGAAACGATTGCCTGGGGAAGCTCATCGTTTCGGGCATGGATTCTGGATTCAAGGTAAAAATATGCGGCAGACAATTTTGATTCGTCTGTGTCAGCGGTCTTCTCGCCCGTCTTTCCCAGGTCCAGGGGACTTGTAATTGTTTTGCTCCGGGTACATCCGGCAAGGCAAAAAATAAAGATCAGAAGCAAAAAGATCCAGGCGGATTGTTTTTTCATGGGGTACATGACCTTATTCTTGTGAAAGGCGTTTCTTATTTTACTGATTGTGGTCATACATATCAAAATCAGGCATATCTTTTTTGAAGAAAGTTTTCATTTTTTTCAAAATATTATTTTCAATCTGCCTTACCCTTTCCCGGGAGATGTCATATTCTTCCCCTATCTGCTGAAGGGTTTTGGGGCTGTCCGAAAAAATCCGCCGTTCAAATATATCCAGTTCTCTTTCATTGAGGGTCTTCTTGAAATCATTCACTTTTATGTGAAGAATCTCTTCGATTTCCTTTTTGGCGATCCGGTCTTCGGAGGAGTCGGTCTCCACATTGATAAACTCAATTCTCTCCGTGTTTGAATCGTTCTTCAGCGGTTCATCAAGGGAAAGATCCCAGTTGGCAAGCCGCTGATCCATATCCACAACTTCTTTTTCAGAAACCCCCAGCCGTTCGGACAAAAGCTTGGGTTTGGGATCAAATCCCTGCTCGACAAGCCTTGCCTTTTCTTTTTTCAGCCGGAAAAACAGCTTGCGCTGCCCCTGGGTGGTGCCGATTTTTACCATGCGCCAGTTGTCCATGATAAACTTTAAGATATAGGCCTTTATCCAGAAAGAGGCATAATAGGAAAATTTTACATTTTTATAGGGATTGAATTTTTTGACCGCCTGGACCAGACCGATATTTCCTTCCTGAATCAGGTCCAGAAGATTTTGCATCCAGATGCGCTGGAATTCCAGGGCAATCTTCACCACAAGCCTGAGATTGGATGTGGTCATGATATAAGCCGCTTCCTGGTCTTCCTCTTCCTGTATCCGCGTGCCCAGCTCTATTTCCTGCTCCCGGGTCAATAGTTTGTACCGGTTGATTTCATTCAGATAGCTTTGGATGGGATCTGATTTGACAAGCGCTCTTGAACTGGATGTTTTTACCTTTGATGCGGGAATATGAAAATCTCTTTTGGTAAGCCTTTTCGGCACCTTGACATCTTCCGGGGCTATTTTTTTTTTCATTCAGTAAACCTTAACGTTGTGGATAAAAATTGAGTATATCATTATCATGGTCTCTATAAAAGCAATATATTTTACAAAAGATTACATTTTGATCATTTTTCTATGGACAATTTGGCCTGTCTTTGATAAAAGATCTTTTTGTTTGCGCCTGTAGCTCAGCTGGATAGAGCAACGGACTTCTAATCCGTAGGTCGGGGGTTCGAATCTCTCCAGGCGTACCATATTTTAAAGGGCTCTTAGCGATATTCGTTAAGAGCCTTTTTGCTTGGGGGTGACAAAAGTGACAAGGTATTCCGGTTATCTTTTTTTACAGGTCCAACACCTTTCTTATGTTGCCGGCCATTATTTTGGCATCCTGGTCACCGGCTTCCCCTTCAAAACGTAAAGCCAAACTTTCCAACATCCGTTCCATTCTGATCATCCTGCTATTTTTTTTGTTCATACGAACCCGGCTGATTTTTTCGGCCCGTTCTCGGATCATGAGGGCCTTCCCTTTGATTTCGTTCCAGAGTATGGATTCCCGGGAACCCGCTTTTAAATCTTCCTGGATGTCATCCTCAAAAATGTCCATGAATTCGATAAGGGGTGTGATTCCAAAAGCGGTGATTTCTTCGATACAGTCGGCGGTGTTTAGAT